>JAKEEN010000267.1 GCA_022616575.1 Flammeovirgaceae bacterium | reverse complement strand
TGTCGCGGGTGAATGCAGCCCATCCCCTCAAACCCGAGGCCTTTTGAACGTAGTACATTTTCTTTCAGGCCTTCCATATCCGCTACATCACTAAAAACCGAATCGATTGCCTGAATGCCCACTGCTTTACAGGCATTGATTACCTGACACCTGGCAAAAAGTGACTCCAAACCCTCGGGTGTTCGATTTACTCCAAGGTCTGCCGTATAGTCTTCCAATCCAATCGCCATGGCTACTACATTTTCAGACTGGGCAATCTCCAGCGCTTTCATCACACCCATGGCGCTTTCAATGATTGGCATTAACCAGACAGGGTTAATCGATTTTACTTTCTTCTGAATGGTTGCAATGCGTTTATTTACTAACAGCAGTTGACTTGCACTTTCACATTTCGGCACCAACACCAGATTTACGTTATGTGGTATGATGTAGTCAAGATCTTCCAACCCGGCAGGAATCTGATTAATCCGCACCATCCGCTCAGCCCCCAGGAAATCCAGAGAACGAAGCGCATTGCGTACCAAAAATCTTGCTTCATCCTTTTTATTAACCGCTACTGCATCTTCGAGGTCGAGAATAACACCATCAGGTTTATGAATACCCGAATTAATCATTAAGCTTGGTGTGTTGCCAGGTAAGTAAAGACGTGATACCCTGTATCTATCGCGTTGCGTTGAGTACTCATTTTCATGAAGCATCCCTGGCAGATACTCTTTCTCTGATTTTACAACTTGTTTTATAGCAGCTTCAAGCCGTGCAGCTAATACAAAAGATAGTGCACCCTTATCTTCAATTTTTAGTACGGCATGATCAACACTGAAAAATTTTAGTACTTCTTTACTTAGCGATACAATACTCTCCCCGTAAAGTGATTTCACTTTACTTTTAAGATCAATTTGTATCCCTCCCGATTTTGTCAACTCGAGAGAAACAAAACAATCCGATCGGTCTTTATCTCCATTGTTTCCTGCTGTTGCTATCGTCATGTTGAATAATTCGAAATACTAATTTATCAATCTCGCATACCCTATCCACGGAATACCATTTTTTTTATTGTGCCCATACGGGCAATGTTATTTCAAAATTAAGCCATGGCATAATAATGAAGTAAAGCATTATGGTTAGCAATACCAGGCTAATCAAGTTTAACCATACCCCACACTTTACCATATCCGAAACTGTAATACGATCACTTCCAAAGATTACTGTATTAGGTCCGGTTCCGGCAGGCATCATAAAACCAAGGGAAGATGCAACCGTTGCCGGGATCATTAACAACAAAGGATTCATACTGGCTGCCACTGCCATACTAGCCAGTATAGGTAACAAAATATTTGCAGTAGCAGTATTGGAGTTGAATTCAGTAAAGATGATAACAAAGCCAATGACTAGTATTAATACGATGAGGAACGGATAACTGCTAATAAAGCTAAGCTGATTTCCTAACCAATCTGCCAAACCTGTTGATTCAAACCCCGCAGCAATCGCATACCCTCCACCAACAATCATAACCACGCCCCATGGCACCTGACTTGCCGATTTCCAGTCAAGTAATCGTTTCTCCTTATCAGCCGGGAGAATAAATAATAGTAATGCCGCAACCATTGCCACCGTACTATCATGCGCATAGTCATGTAATCCCAGCCAAGAGGCCCATCCCGGAATTAGCACATCACCAAACACTAGGTCTTCCCTAAAAACCCATCCAAAGATTGCTAATAGACAAACATAAATCACTCTTCTTTCTCCTGCCGTTGTTTTGCCTAAAGCAATAAGTTCATCTTTGATAACACTATCACTACTGCTAAGATTTCCTTTTACCCCGAAATACTTAATTAGATAAAAACAAAATACGGGAAGAAAAACGATCAGAATCGGTAATCCGATTTTCAACCATGTGAAAAAGGTAATGGGTGGCGCATCCGGAAAAAGATTTTCTAAAATGCCGATTAAAATGAGATTTGTAGGTGTGCCGATTAATGTACCCAAACCACCTAACGTTGCCGAATAGGCAATACCCAACAATAATGCAACTGCAAATGTACTTTTGCCTGATATAGAATCTTCTTCCTTTGAAATAATGGAAAGTGCTATCGGAAACATCATCACTGCTGCTGTAACATTGGCTATCCACATTGAAAGGAAAGCGGTGGCGATCATCATACTCAGGATGATACGCTGCCGGCTAATACCGAAAATATTTATGATGACTAATGCAATGCGTTTATGTAGATTTTGCGTTTCAATTGCTTTCCCCAGAAAGAATCCACCCAGCATCATGAGCACATAGTTGTGGCCATAGTTAACTGCGGTTTTATTGGCTGGCAAAATTTCCAGCAACGGATATAGTGCCATCGGCAAAAATGCAGTTGCAAAAACAGGGATTGCTTCCGTTATCCACCAGATACTCATCAGTATCACAACTGCAGCCGCACTCTTCGCCTGTACACTCATTCCTTCAGGTGCAGGAAGGAGCAGAATTACTATAAAGGCAATGACCCCACTAATTAACCCTAAATATTTTTTTGAAATCATACTTCCTTTTCCAAGCCTGGTTTCCCCGAGCGTAGAATCAAACCTATACAATTCAAACGATTGTAATCCTTCAAATAATGTCTTATTATAGTAATGATAAAATAAGCTATAAATTTATATAGTGTTGATTATTACGCTTTTACGTGTTCATGCATTGAATCAACCATCAATTACATACAAGTATATTCTAAAAATCAATAGCTGTGATTAAGTCTGAAGCCCTTATATACCTGGTCAACTCAATGACAAAACCCGAGAAGAAGACCTTTAAGGTAGCTACTCTTCATTTGAAATCTCCTAACTATGTGAAGCTTTACAACCTGATTACGTCAGATAAAAATTTAACTGCGGACTCTCTTCGAAAGAAGTATTTAGTTCTTACCAACGGTGCTTCATTCGATACTTCAGTTGCGTATCTGTACCATGTGTTGCTTAATACGATACTAGATCTGCGAAAAGAGCAAGACAGTTATTACTCCTTGTTTGATAAAATTTTAAAAGCCAGGATACTATTTGAAAAATCTTTATACAAAGAGTGTTTTGATTTGCTCAATAAAGTAAAAACAAGCGCTAAAAAGTTTGAAAATTACTATGCCCTGCTCATTTCTTCCCGCCTTGAACTGGAATATCTGCTGTCTTTGAATTTCCCGGATACCGATGAAAAGAGTTTGTTGAAAAAGCATTTCAAAGTTAACGAGACATTGAGGGTTACCCAGAAAATCCACCAACAGTCAGTACTCTATGAACTGCTCAAACATCGAATGATTTATAAAGGCACCGCTCGTTCTGAAAAGCAAAGAACAGAACTTAATGATTTGGTGGTTAGTGAAATGAGTATTGTCGCTTCTTCAAGCCTCGAAAATTTTGAGATCAACAAGCTTCATCAATTATTTCAGGCTAACTACCTGATCAGTGTGGGCGACTATAAATCTGCTCTTCACTCATTTTACGAATTGAATAATTTATTGGAAGGAAACAAACA
This sequence comes from Flammeovirgaceae bacterium, assembly GCA_022616575.1. GTDB lineage: Bacteria > Bacteroidota > Bacteroidia > Cytophagales > Cyclobacteriaceae > JAKEEN01. Next base: position 3,312 of record JAKEEN010000267.1, on the reverse strand, counting down.
TTTATGGTCTGATCCCCCCATGTATTATGTTTTTACGCTTGAGGGAGTACTGGATAGCCTTCGAAGCTTGCGAAATTATGACGGGATGGCTCGATTCATTAGTCAATTAAAAAACCTAAAGACACCTTCGCTGAGTTTTAATACAAATGTTACCTGCCTGGTATTTCTATATGAACTATTTCCATTGCTGGATCAAGGGGACTTCTTCTCCTGTGAGATATTGATGAAAAAATATTCAGAAAACTTGTTAAAAAAAACACAACTTCTAAGTCTTGCCAGGAATGCCGAACTTAGTTTATACCTTTCCCTTATCCATTTCGGATTGAAGGATTACCGCAGAGCACAGAAAACACTGAGTAAAATAATTTTCACAAGCAAAGATTATGCTTACTTGCCATTATATAGAACTATCCGGCTGGTTAACCTAATGATTCTATACGAATTGAAGGATTTTGATCTTATCAAATATGAAACCCGATCCATCAAACGGGAGATAAGAACGGCTGGGAAGGAATATGAGGTCGAACGGAGGATCATCAAGTTTGTAAACAAGCCAAGTCTTCCGCATTCAACTTTGAAGAGAAAGCGAATGTGGGAGAAAACCCAAAACGAATTTGAAGTGATTCGCCACGACATTTATGAACACCAAACTTTACGGCTTTTTGACTTTTCAGCATGGATGGAAAGCAAGATCAGGAGAATTCATTTGTCGGAAGTATTAGCGAGCAAGAAGTAGCACCTGAAATCTGTAACGGTAAAATTACTGAAAGAAATGGTTGATGAAATCAAGAAATTCAAATTTAAAGTATCCGCTAAATTTCAGGTCGAAGTTGTACCACTTCACACACTGACTACTGCAAACAAACAGCATTTGATTACACCCCATCGAACGGATTTCTATCATGTTTTTTTGTTTGAAGATTGCTCCCCGGTACATCTTGTTGACTTCAACTCCATCCAAGTGAAGCCCTATACTTTGCTTTTCATTGACAAAGACCGAGTGCACCAGTTTGATACGTTGCTTAAATATGAAGGAAGTGTTTTAATTTTCACAAATGCCTTTTTCTGTAGTACTGAAGCGGAAACAAAATTTCTTCAAAGCACTATTCTGTTCAATGATCTCAAAGATGAGCCAAGTTTTCAGGTTGAAAAATCTGCATTCAACCATTTTAAAAAGATTTGTGATCAGATCAATCTTGAGCTACAGCAGCCGGATGATAATTCGAAGCATGACATTTTGAAAAACCTACTCCACAATTTTTTGTTGTTTGCAGAAAGAGAAAAGAGAAAACGCGGATTTACAGAACCCAAAAAGAGTGCTGACCTGGATTATACTCTCTTGTTTCGTGACTTGATTGAAAAAGAATTTGCAAAGTTGAAAAACGTTAGTGCCTATGCCGAGCAATTGCATGTTTCCGAAAAAAGGCTTGGTCAGGCAACGTTGAAAATACTTGGTAAAACACCAAAAGAAATTATTGATGAAAGGGTTTTATTAGAGGCAAAACGTTTATTAGCCCACTCAAATCTTTCAGTTAAAGAAATTGCCATAGGGTTAGGTTATAATGAGCCTACCTATTTTATACGCTACTTCCGCAAGCATGTTTTACAAACTCCAATGGAGTTCCGCGAAAACTACATTCACTAGACTTGGGCCTTCATTTACAGAGCGCTATCCAATTTCGAGCCTGATCATAACTATTGAACAATTGTCCTTGAATATTAAATTGGGCTAATTTTTTAATGAGCGCCTCAATTTGTTCCCAAACGCGAGGGTCTGCTATATCTTACAACAAGTCACTCCCCAATTTTTTAATCTTCTTAGAGGTTCCTAAAAGTATCATTCAAAGGCTGAGAATTATCTTTTAGAAATTTTTGAAAGAAAGCACTTTTGTCAATTACTAATTCATACCAACTAGAACTGATTTACAATGGACAAAAACAGAGAAGCGTTATCTGCTTTTTACAGGAAAGCATTAACAGTAAACACCGAAACAACACCAACGGCAGTGTTAACAGAAGTTTTGGCCGACAATTTTCTTTCAAGCGGTTCTGTAGAAAGCAAAGGGAAACCACAGTTAACCGGACAAGTGGAATTCTTTTGGAAGTTGATTCCCGACCTGAAATGGGAACCGCAGGAAATGATCAATGAAGGCAGCAAGTATGTAGTACGCAGCATTGCCAGTGGCACACCCAATGGCGATTTTATGGGCTTGCCAACTGACGGAACCAAGTCATTCAAAATCATGACCATTGATGTTCACACAGTTGAAAATGGTCAACTGCAATCAGTTCATCACTTGGAAGATTGGGGAACTGCAATGAAACAATTAAAATCATAAACTATGAGCAAGGCACTACCATCAAAACCGGGAGATAAAAAATTCCTGATTATTGCTTACATACTTGGCGCGTTCCATTTAATATTTGGCGGCACCAAGCTGATAGGCCAAACCGATCTTACAAAAGAGTTCACCGAGCTTTGGCAATTCCCTTTGTGGTTCATGTACTTCGTTGGTGTGGCCCAAGTGTTAGGCGGCATTGCTCTTTTCACACGGCAATTACGTATGCCTGCCTCCCTTGCTATGGCTTTCATTATGATTGGCGCCATTGTTACCACCATCATCTCCGGGCAAGCAGTCAACGTGATCATATGTACAATCGTGCTGGTGCTGTGCATGTTGGTTTTCAAGCATCGTGTAGAGCAACTCGCGGCCGAACTGGCTGCAGAGCTAAGCGAAAAAAATACAAAATAACATGAAAGTATTTGCAACGGTGTTCGCCTTGCTGATGATGGTTTCATTTGCCCATCCACAAACAAAAAATGATTCGTTGAGGTCAACTAAAATTCAAAATAATGCAGCAATGGAGTTTGTAGGTATTGCAAAATTTAAAATCAAACCGGAATTCTCTGATGAACAAATGCTGAAAGCCGAAAAAGAAATCCGAAAAGCAATGGCTGAACAAGCAGGCTTTTTGTTTAGGGAATTGGGCAAATTTCCTGATGGATATTGGATTGTAAGTATTCATTGGAAAGACAAAGAAAGCGGCTCTAAATGGACTGAAAATTCAAAAAAATACCAGGCTGTACAAAACCAGCATCAAATGATTGACTTCAGTACCATGCGCATGGAATTTTACGAAAAACAAATTATCAATTAACAAAAATTATTCAAACTGAAAAAAATCAAAATCCTCTCAGCAATTTTCGCTTTGCTTATGATCGTATCATTTGCCAATGCGCAAAAGAAATCACAACCTGATTTAAAAGAATTGGTCAGACCATTTTACACACAGTGTTTAACCGTAAATTCT
>JAKEEN010000266.1 GCA_022616575.1 Flammeovirgaceae bacterium | reverse complement strand
CGGGTCTATATTGCCGGCCGTGTTATCACCATCGCTGATCAGAATGCAAACTTTGGATTTAGATTCCGATTCACGCATCCGGTTGGTTACCACCGCCATAGCACTACCGATGGCGGTGCCCCTGGTTTCAATCATTTCAAATGTGATGTCATTGATATAACTTCTCAACAATTCATAATCGGTGGTTAAAGGAGCCAATGAAAACGCGTCACCCGAGAAAACAACAATACCGATGCGGTCTTGAACGCGCCCATTGATAAATTCCTGCGCTACTTTTTTGGCTGCCTGTAAACGGTTAGGTTGAAAATCTTCAATCAACATGGATTGAGAAATATCAAGTGCCAGCATAATGTCAATCCCTTCTGTCCATTGCTCAACTTTTTCATTGGTCTTTTGAGGACGTGCCAGGGCAACAATGAACAGGGCAAGTACGAGTGTCAAAAGAACATCAGGAAGGAATCGAACCAGGGTTACCGGTGACACCTTCAACTCTTTCTGCGTTAACGCAACGGCCAATTTTTGATTGAAGCGATAACGCCATAGCCAGCGTATCAGGAAAAGTAGTGGGATTGCCAGTAGGGCATATAGGTATTCCGGATGCTCCCAGGTAAAAGCCTGCAAGGTGTTTAGCTTAAACCAGTCAAGCGAATACCACGGCTGTGAGAAATCCTTATCCATGTTTTATCGCTTCCAGTTTAGCATTGAATTTCTGTTCTGCATACTGTCCCAAATTCTTCAAGGGTTCTTCAACCAGTGTATTGTGCCCGTATACGGCAGCATCCAGTTTGCTCAGGGTTGTAACCAGTGTCTGGTCATTAAAAAGTTTCATGGCTTCGCGTGTAGTTATTTTGGTATACGGTTTTGATTCGAGTACCTCCATATATCTTTTCCACCTTGCTAATGCATGCTCCGTTCCTTCTGGTGAAAACTGCGAAGTAACCTTACCAATCATGCTGTTGTAGTCCGTAATGAATGTGTGATAGTTTCGCCTTAATTTTTTGATAGAAAAATATTTTTTAATTCGCTTACCAAAGATCAACCAAATAATAAGGATAAGAATCAATAATCCGCCCACGACAAGTCCTATCACCGGATAGTTAAGTAAATAATCAACCGGATTGTAAAGCAAGTCAACCTTTAATGGCAGATTCTGGGCACTTACCGTATCAGGCGGCATCAGCGCGACCATTTCTCTTAAGAGAATGCTATCCCTCAAGGCGGAAGTAACAGTGCAATCGGAAGGGTGAACCGTAAAAACAGGCAATGATAAGTATTGAATGCTATCTACCTCGAATGTGGAGAGATAATACACGGCACTGTCGAAACTGTAGCCTTCTGTAGTTTTAGTCGGGAAGAAAATCTTTTTCGAGAATTCGAAAGGCGAAAAATTATACGTTGAGTCCGGAAATAAGATGTTTTGATTGCTCGTGTACCTGGCCGCCAGGCTATACACCACAGGTTCGCCAATGGCAATGCTGTCTTTTTGAAAACTCCCATAAACTGTAACGGACTGACTGAACGAAACAGCAGACATAACAAAAAAGAAGAAGAACAAAAGTGTTTTAACCATCGGTATCACAAATCAGACTGTCAATGGAGGGTTTTTCTTGACCGGTTTCTTACTTTAAACAGCCGCAACAATTTAGGAACATAATCTTCATCGGTATCAAGAGAAACAAAATTTACCTCGTGTTTACGGCAGAATTTTTCAAGGTTGGCTTTTCGACCAACCAATTGTTCACTTACTTTTGTTCTGAAATCACCGAAAGAGGTGTTGATCCACAGGGTTCGCTTTGTTTCTTTATCAAGCACCGGAATAATTCCAAGCTTCGGTAATTTTGATTCTCGCTTATCGCTGATATGAACAATTACTAAATCATGTCTTCGGGCCAGGGCTTTTAAGTTGTGTTCATATCCTTCGTCTATAAAATCAGAAATCAGGATAATTACACTTCTTCTTTTAATGCTGTTGAGAGCAAAAGCAATAGCCTTTGTTAAATTCGTCTTTAAGGAAGTTGGTTTAAGGTCAATAAGCCCTTTAATGATGTGATAAGCCTGGAGGGTGCCTTTGGTAGGCCTGAGGTAAAGTTCTTTTTTATCTGAATAACATATAAGACCCACGTGACTTGACTCTTTCACTGCGGAGAGGGAGAGCACACCACAGATCTCACGGCCAATGTCAACTTTGGTTTTACCCGGTGCGCCAATATCCTGCGAGGCACTGACATCTAAAATGAAAAATACGGTCTGCTCTTTCTCTTCTTTAAATGTCTTTACGAATGTTCCGTGCCCCTTGGCTGTTACATTCCAGTCGATCGTGCGGATATCATCGCCATACTGATACGGGCGAACATCATCAAACTCAAGTCCGGAGCCTTTAAAAATGGAATGAAAGTCACCCTGCATCTGGCTGTTAATGGCCTTGCGGATTTGTATTTCATACTTCCTTAACTTTTTTACTAACTCCTTCATTTTAAATTCCAAGCATCACGTAACAAATCCCAAACAATTTCCAATCTCAAAATTTTTAAACAAATACAAATGCTTGGCAGTTTAAGTATTTGGACATTCGAATTTTGGAGTTTGTTTGATTTTTGATGCTTGTGATCTGATGCTTACTTTTAAGTTTTGTCAAAAATAAATATTTGCACGTATTTTGCTCACCTAATTTTATGCAAGTGGTCAGAATCCTCTGTTTTATCCTGCTTCTTTCAAGCTGTCAATCAAAAAGTCGCCCGGAGGGAGTTTTGTCGCACGAATCGATGGTGCATGTGTTGATGGAAATTCACCTGGCAGAGCGGAAGTTAACCAGCCTGGGCATCCGCCAGGATTCAATAAGACCCTTGTTTGAACGGACTCGTCCGGTTATTTTCAAGAAGGTGGGGGTGGATGAAAAGCAGTTCAAAGAATCATTTGAATACTATAAGGAACATCCCCAGGAATTAGAGACTATTTACAGCACACTTATTGATTCCTTAAACCTTCGCGAGCAAAGGGCGCAGATGGATAAACCAGTAGAAAGAAAACGTGATGCTGTACCCAAGTGACCTCGAATTAAAAATTGGCTTTGACCAAATTCGCGAGAAAGTAAAACTATTCTGCCTCTGTACGTTGGGCACAAAGAAAGTTGATGAATTACAATTTTCGTCTGACTTCAATGCCATACAATCAGCTCTGCTACAAACAAATGAATTGAAGAAAATCCTGGAAAAGGGCGACCCGTTTCCATCTTCTCATTTTTTTGATCCGCACGACCTCCTGGCCACCATAGCCATTGAAGGAACGTACATTGAAGAGAAAGATTTTTTGAGTCTCGCATATTCCATGCAGACCATTTTAGCTTGCAAGAATTTTCTAGGT
>JAKEEN010000265.1 GCA_022616575.1 Flammeovirgaceae bacterium | reverse complement strand
ATATAGATAAATGAGTCTAAAAATAAATTTGGCCTCAAGATAGTAAAATCCGACTTTTGGTCACCACATAATTTGAAATAACCGATGACTTCTGCTCGGGTTGAAAAACTTCTTGAGTTTTTAAAGACCAGCCCCGATGATCCGTTCAATTATTACGCACTCGCCCTGGAATTTTCATCAGTAGCGCCAGAGACGGCAGTTACTTATTTCGAAAAGCTTTTATACGATTTCCCGGATTATCTTCCTACGTATTATCAGGCCGGGATATTTTTTATTGATCAGCATGATACCGATCGGGCAAAAACTGTTATCACGAAAGGAATACCCATTGCGTTGGCTCAGGGAAACGTGAAGACTTTAAATGAACTGAAAAATTTGCTGGCAAACCTGGATTAATTCGTTGTTGGTTGCTTGTTGCTCGTGTAAGGTTACTACAACGAAGAACGAACAACCAGGAACGAACAACTATTTTAAAAAGGAGTATCACCTTCGTCCACAGGCCGCATGGGCTCATCCGGTGACGGAGGGTTTTGATTTACTTTGCTGCCAAGATTCCTGAAGTTTGGCCCGGGCATGGCAGATGAAACAAAGTCAGCATCTGCAAACTTGGCAAACTTGCCAATGAACTTAAGCTTAACAGTATCTGTAGAACCGTTTCTATGCTTGGCAACAATGACTTCGGCCATGCCTTGGGTTGGCGAACCGTCTTCGTATTCTAATATCTTATAGTATTCTGGTCTGTACAAGAACATTACCAAATCGGCATCTTGTTCGATAGAACCTGATTCACGTAAGTCTGAAAGCTGCGGACGCTTGTCTCCTCCACGGGTCTCTACACTTCGGCTCAACTGAGAAAGCGCAATGACCGGAACGTTCAATTCTTTGGCAATGCCTTTTAACGCACGCGAAATGGAGGCAATCTCCTGTTCACGATTACCGGTATTATCTCCCCGCATCAACTGCAAGTAGTCAATAACAATTAGCTGAACACCATGTTCGGCCCTCAGCCTTCTGCATTTTGCACGAAGCTCAAGAATTGTTAAGGCAGGAGTGTCGTCAATAAAAATAGGGGCCGATTGAAGTCTTGTTGTTTTATGCACAAGTTGTTTCCATTCATAATCAGCCAGGTTCCCTCTTCTAATCTTCTCCCCTTCCAATTCAGCTTCAGCTGAAATCATTCTGTTAACCAACTGGATAGATGCCATTTCTAACGAGAACAATGCTACAGGCACTTTAAAATCCACAGCGGCATTACGCAAAGTCGAAATAACAAAAGCGGTTTTACCCATGGAAGGCCGGGCAGCAATAATAATAAGGTCTGATTTCTGCCATCCTGATGTAAGCCTGTCAAGTCCTGTAAACCCACTGGCCACGCCTGTTAGTCCATCTTTGTGATCTTTCAATACTTTCAATTCTTCCACGGCCTGCACCATCAGGTCTTTCATGGTGGTGTAGTTCTTGCGAAGGTTGGAGTCTGATATTTCGAAAATTGATTTTTCAGTTCTGTCTAAAAGCTCAAATACATCGGTAGTATCTTCATAGGCATCGGAATGAATCTTAGAAGCGATTTCGATCAGCATGCGTTTGATGGCCATTTCGATAATGACCCTGGCATGATACTCAATATTAGCCGAAGACGATACCTTTGCAGTGAGTTCGGCAATATAATACGCACCGCCTACCAATTCCACTTTGCCGTTTTTGCGCAACTGGCTTACTACTGTACGCATGTCAACCGGTTCCGAACCGGCAAAGAGGTCGAGAATTGCCTGGTAGATTTCTTTGTGCGCATCTACATAGAAGTGTTCGACTTTCAGGAATTCAACAACAGCGTTGAGTGCACTTTTCTCGAGCATCAATGCACCGAGCACTGCTTCTTCCAGATCGATCGCCTGAGGTGGCAGTTTGCCCATGCTTTCGGATAGATCGCGTGGTACAAGTCTTGCGGACTTCACACTGCTTAACCTCAATGACGATGATCGTTGCTCCATTACAAGTGGTTGTTGTACGGTTTGCTTTTTTAGGGAGGCAAACGTACTCACGCGTTGATAACTATAAACTTTTTACATTCACAACTTATCAACAATTAATAAACGATCAATTTGTTTATAAAATTCAATTGAAACTATTTAATCCGTAAAAGATAATTTTAAAATCAGGGATTGAAAGGCTTGGCTACAACTTGTTCACAATAAACATTTTACTTTACTTTACTCGTAAAAGAAATTCATGTCAGCAAGGAAGCAGCGGATTCATTTCATTGCCATTGGTGGAAGCGTTATGCACAATCTGGCTATAGCGTTGACTAAAGCAGGGCACCATGTTTCCGGTTCTGATGATGAAATTTTTGAACCTTCGCGAAGTAATCTTTCAAAACACGGCATTTTACCTGCGCAACTCGGATGGTTTCCGGAAAAGGTTACAAAAGAATTTGATGTGGTTATCCTGGGCATGCACGCAAAAGAGGATAACCCTGAATTACTGAAAGCTCAGCAACTTGGCCTCAGCATTGTTTCTTTTCCTGAATACATCTATCAGCATAGCATTGATAAACAGCGCATTGTTATTGCCGGGAGTCATGGTAAAACTACCATCACGGGCTTGGTTGTTCACGTTCTAAATTATTTCAACCGCCAGTTTGACTATGTTATTGGCGCTAAGGTTAAGGGCCTTGAAGATACCGTACGGCTGAGCGATGATGCACCCATTATTATCATCGAGGGCGATGAATATTTATGTTCCGTACTTGATAAAACACCAAAATTCATCCGGTATCAGCATCATATTGGCTTGATTAGTGGCATAGCCTGGGATCATGCAAATGTATTTCCAACGGAAGAAGAGTATGTAAAACAATTTGATCGATTTGCCGACACCACGCCAAAGGGTGGTATTCTCATTTTTTCAGAAAACGATGCCATGGTTGATATTATCGGTAAAAAGGAAAGACCCGATGTAAGCCGTGTAACCTACAAAACCCATCCGCATGCTGAAGAAGGAGGACAAGTATCTTTGACAAATGGAAAAGAAAGATACCCGATCAAAATTTTTGGAAGCCACAATCTTCAAAATATAAGTGCTGCAAAAGAACTTTTAAAAAAGATTGGGATAAGTACAGATCAGTTTTTTGAAGCGGTACAGTCTTTCGAGGGAGCTTCCGGCAGACTGGAGAAAATAAAGGACAGTAATTCAGTGAGTGTTTACAAGGACTTTGCCCATGCACCATCCAAAGTAAAAGCTACCGTAAAAGCTTTACGCGACAATAACCCAAATCGTGATCTCATAGCCTGCCTTGAACTTCATACCTACAGCAGCCTGAACAAGAGCTATTTGCCTCAGTATAAAGATTCATTAAAAGGTGTTCAGATTCCGGTAGTTT
>JAKEEN010000004.1 GCA_022616575.1 Flammeovirgaceae bacterium | reverse complement strand
CTGCCGAACTAACATTAGAAGAGTGTCTTGCACTGGCGGAAGCTGCGCCCGAGAAAAAAGGCCGGTTTGGTAGATTTGTAAAGAAGAAGGAAGAGCCAAAGATTGAGACTGAAAAACCTTCAAGAACTAAAAGTGTTCGTAAGGTTGTTACTTCGAAGCCAGCAAAAGTTGTTAAGAAAAGTAGGGCAGTGAGAGTTAAGAAAGTTGCTAAGTCTGCTGTAAAAAAGAAGAAGCGCTGAATTGACTATCTTTTGATTATGAATAAAGTGCAACTAACTGCGGTTATTGAGCGAGAGGGTGGCGGATATGTATCACTTTGCCCGGGATTGGATATAGCTTCTCAGGGGGATACAGTTGGGGAAGCTTCGGGAAATCTTAAAGAACATGCATCTAAAGATGAAATCAACAGCAGAATGCATAATGAGATTTTTGTTACCCGATTAGAAGTCACAGTTGGGTAAGTTCAGAGTCTTTTCCGGAACAGAAGTCTGCAGGATTTTATCTGACAATGGATTTGTTCAAGTCCGTCAGAAGTTAACAGTAATCTAATCACAAAGAGATAAAGCTTGGAACTGTCTCTTTCAATAATTCGTCAAACAGGACTGAACAAATCACTTTTTGAAAATTGAATTCCGTTCGCAAAAAATTAATAATTCTCTCCGGTGCGGGAATCAGCGCTGAAAGCGGATTGGCAACATTTCGTGATTCCGGTGGCCTTTGGGAAGGCTACAAAGTGGAAGATGTTGCCACGCCCGAAGCATGGAGGAAAAATCCGGCACTGGTGCTTGAGTTTTATTATCAACGGAGAAGAAATGCGCGAACAGCAATTCCCAATCGCGGGCATGAAATTATCGCAGAACTAGAAAATTATTTTGATGTTACCGTCATTACTCAAAACGTAGATGACTTACATGAACGAGCCGGCTCAAGTCATGTGATCCACCTACATGGCAGTTTGTTTGAATCGCGCAGCACAGAAGATGAATCCCTTGTTTATCCAATTGAAGGCACAGAACTAAACCTTGGTGATTTGTGTGAGTTAGGTTCTCAGCTCAGGCCCAACATTGTATGGTTCGGAGAAATGGTACCGATGATTGAAGTGGCAGCATCCTGGGCCAGTCAGGCCGACTTCTTTGTTGTTGTTGGAACTTCCCTGGTCGTTTATCCTGCTGCGGGATTGGTGAATTATGTTCCATTCGAAGCACCAAAATATGTGGTGGACCCGAATCTTCCTGCCGTAGGTAACATGCCCTTTGTGAAGATGATTGAAGCAAAAGCGAGTATCGGATTGGAAAAAGTAAAAAAAGATTTAGTAGAATTGCTCTGATGCTGCTGGCAATTGATATTGGCAACTCAGACATTACCTTAGGTATTTCAGCCTCTGAGCAGTGGTCGCACGTATGGCGTATTCCCTCTGTTATCGAAAAGCCTGAATTGTTTTATGGTATCCGCATTCGGGAATATTTTTTTGAAGCAGGTATTCCGACAAACAGTATTAACACTATTGTTATAAGTAGTGTAGTTCCAGACCTTACTGATAAAGTCATTAATGTGGCGAAGGCCCTGTTTGAAAAAAAAATTATTGTGCTGGGGCCAGAGATTTACAGGCAGCTTCCGTTGGAAGTTCTCAACCCATTTGAAATCGGATCAGATATTGTCTCAAATGCAATGGCTGCGAATATAAAATACCCCAATCAGAATTGCATCGTGGTCGACTTTGGTACTGCGCTAACATTTACAACAATTGCTTCAATCGGAAAAATTGAAGGTGTGGCCATTGCGCCAGGACTGAAAACTGCGATCAGGGCACTTTCGCAAAACACGGCCAAGTTATTTGATGTTCCTCTGCAAATGCCCGAGTCAGCGTTAGGAAAGAATACAGTCCACGCCATTCAGGCCGGAATACTTTTTGGTTATGAAGGCATGGTAAAATCTGTGCTGTCGAGGATTAAAGCAGAACTCAACGATCAGCAAACCGTTACCATTGCAACGGGCGGTTTATCGTCTATTATCACTTCGTTAAAAGATACTTTTACGGCTGTTGAACCTAACCTAACATTAGATGGATTAAGGATCATTGGCTCTCAAGTTGAAGGGTAAAAGTTATAGAGGTCAACTTTAAACTTCACAACCATTACTGTCCGGTAAAAAGAATTTAGGAAAGCAGGGAAATTGATTCATCAAAGCACTGACATTAGTTTGGTTCCGGTGCGGTGGGTGGTGAACGAAAAGCGCGGCCCATTCGGGCAAGCGCGTTTGAAGCGATTAGCGCGGGTAGAATGGGCTTTTTTCGTTCTGCCTTTTTCTTTTGTTTCTTTTCTTTTGGGCAAACAAAAGAAAAGAAAGTAAGGAGATGCAAAGGAGGGAGAAGTAATGATTAGTATAAGGGAAAGTATAAAGGCCTGCTGGTGATTACGAGAAAATCATCTCACTTGTCACGGTAATGCATATTTTGATTAGGTTTTAAATTTTAGCCGGAAAGTAATGCTTCACAACTTTAAACTTTATAAGTTTTCAAGATAATTCTTGAATTTATCCGTATCAAAATTGGTAGCTCCTACTTCTTTAGAAACTACTTTTCCATTTTTGTTAATGATGAATGTAGTGGGAATCGATGGTACCTGGAGTAATTCAGGCACATATCCGGTATGATGATATACCGGAAACGTGTATTGATTTTTTTCAATGTATTTAACCACTTTGGGCGTGGCGTCTGCAGCATCAAGCGAGAGCACAACAAACTCAACTTTTGTTTTATCGACTTTGTCATAAAGTTTTTGTATGGATGGCATTTCGGCACGGCAGGGTCCACACCAGGTTGCCCATAAATTCAGAAACACGGTCTTACCTTCAAATTGTTTAAAATCAACGAGTTGTCCATCGAGAGATTTAATTTTAAAATCGTAGTCAAATTTTTCTGGCGCAGATGATTTGATTTCTGAATTGGCATTTTTAATTCCTGTTTTAAGCAATGCAGCATTGGCAAGGTATGAAACGCTGCTAAGGGTGCCAGTTAATTTCAGTACAGCAACAATGGCAATGGCGAATGCAAAAGGCTTTAAAAAGTTAAGAATTCTGCTCATAATTATAGATGTCTGCTCCTTTTGGCTTGCGAATTGAGTGATTTATCGCAAATCTCACTATTTTCGACTTTAAAATATATCGTGCACATGACAAAAGTTGGCCTTATTAAGTTCATCGCGATTCTTTTTGCTGTTAGTCCCGCTTTCGGTCAGAAGGTTAAATACAAAGACCTTTTTGAACTGTTGGTGCAAAAACGGTATGAAGAGTCTGAACCCTTTCTGAAACGATATCTTAAAGACAACCAGGATAACCCAAATGCTTTCCTGTATATGGGAATCATCTTTCAGGAGAAGTCGATGAAAGATGATGTGCTGAAGCAAACAGATCGCGCTATTAAAAACATGGACTCAGCGATTTTATTCTTTGATAAAGCGTACAAAACCATCGATGAGAAGGAAGTCCGAAGGGAAAAAGAATACTATCAGATATATAATCGGAGGGATTTACGTACCGGAGAGTTTGGCGTGAAGTTATCTGATGTGCAGTTCGACCTGGAAAAGAAAATAGAAGGACTGAAAGAGCGAAAGGACAAGGTGAAGATAGTGCGCTTTTATTTTGACCTCGCTCAGGACACCTATCGCAGAGCCCACGAGCTTTATATTTCAATGCAGGATGCGTATCCTGGTCTAAATGAACTCATGCTGAGGTCAGATGAAAACACAGTTCAAAACCTGGAACAGCTCTCATCACAATACGACTCCTCCAGCAAAGCATTTGATAATTATAAGACCAGCTCACAAAACCTGGGCCGTACCGGCTACAATCAAAACTTTACCCCTCAGGATATTATTGACTTTAAGCGTGACGGACGCGATATGGTTGACTTCTTCTTTCAGGATGATTTGATCGTATGGGACTACAAGAAATTTGCTGATAAAACGAAAGAGACCATCACCAAAGAAGTATTTCCGATTCGCGAGAATCTTGTTACATACGATATCGAAATCAATAAACTCCGGGAACGGCTTACTAAAGATTCAGTCTCCGTAAGAAGCGATCTGACTAAACTGGTCGATAAGATTTTAAAAGAGCAACTCAATAAGTTCGATCCCTCACCCATGCCCATGGAAGTATTCGAACTGAAAATTACAGACCTTGAATATAAGTCCTTATTGATGGAGAATAAAAGCAGAAGAGATTCAGCAGACGTTCATTTTCATGCCTCATTAATTTCGGATGAATTTAAAGCCATTTCAAAACTGGACAGTCTTTCTGGCAAAATGGTGAGTGAAGATATGGAGAAGAACCTGGTGAATTACAATCACTTTATTACCAATACCTATAGCAACGGAATTGTGCTGAAGAGCTTCATCAGAACATTAAAAGAATATGCGGAGAGAGAACGTGCCGCCAAGCAGATGGAGTACCAGCAGTGTATGGAATCATTAAAATGGGTAGTGAATGGTACAGATTCGATTCCCTTAGTCAATGATGTGGCGTCAAAATTTAAACCTTTGGTAGTCGTTCCGGATAAATATACTTCAGGAATCATGTTTTCAGATTCCACCTCAGGGGAGGGGTACTTCTTTACCATAACACCTTCGCGCAGGCCTGATGTAAAAGTTAAATTTCCGGTTGATAAAACTAACTTTCGGGAAACAAGATTAAACGGCATCAAGTCGCTGACAACTTCCGATGCCGGTGGACAGGTGTTTTTTGTGCTGATTTATTCTGATCGATTAGCCCGGGATAAATATCCTGTTACACTCAGCAAGATTTATCGCACAGACGGATTATCATGGAGTAATAACTTTGGTTTTGGCTTTGTTCCAAAAGAAATCCTGTTCAAGCCCGAAACTGGAGAGATAACGGTAAAGGCCGATGACCAGGTGGCTGTGATCGATAAAAATGGGAAGCAGGTAAGGTAAACGAGAGTTAGGAACCTCCGCCTACCAGTTTTTTCCAATCCTGAAAACGCATATCAATGCGGGCTCTGATTTTCTCATAATTTTCCCAGGTATCAGTAACGTGATAGATGGATGGAAGTGCTTTTACTAAAAGTTCATCGTAATCACTGCGGTACAAACCACCACCATAATAATAATACGTAAACATGTTGCCTTCACGACTGAAGAGTTCAAAGCCGAGGTAGCCATCCCAAATCTCACTGAGAATGGTGCATGAGATTTCGCGTCTTTTGAATCTGAAAATCTGGACAGAGGCTTCATCTTCGAAGTACTCCGAATACAAACCTTTATCAATAATCCAACCCAGGTACATACCAATGTGTACATAGGCTTGTTCAATAGGTAATGAGTCGGGGAAATTGCCTAAGAAGTGACTCTTGGCATTGTCGTAAATGGTCTTTTGTATTTCAGCTTTCTTGTCCATATAACAATGTTAATGAAAGAATAAATATGCTACAAGTATTGCTGCGATTACTCCGGCAAAGTCAGCAATCAGTCCTCCGGTAAGTGCATACCGGGTTTTTCTGATATTTACTGAGCCAAAGTAAACAGCTAATACATAGAAGGTTGTCTCTGCACAGCCCCTGAAAATGGCGGCCAGGTTAGCCACAAATGAATCCGGCCCACCT
>JAKEEN010000264.1 GCA_022616575.1 Flammeovirgaceae bacterium | reverse complement strand
GGTTTAGTCATCACTATCAATATATTTTTAATTGTCACTTTCAGCTATTTGCAATTAAATAATAGCGGAGAGAAGTTCGATTTTGAACGAATTGGCTTTATTATTTACGGCAGCCTGATACTTTGCGGCCTTTGGTTACTGGCTGGCCCCGCACTGTTGATTATGCGAAAGAGAAATATAAAATCTGTAGCTTAATATATAAGACCTGAATCTTTGATTATCAGCATTTTATACGGGTTATGCTTTTGAAGAATTGTAGCTGTGTATTTTTCGTTTTCCTTGTATTGAATTCAAAATTCACTTTATTAGAACAAAATCAGTTTTCAACTATTTTTTAAACTGACGTTTTCATTTTTATGGCAAAAAGTTCTGACAAATCAACCGGTATGTTCGAGTACAACGAAGCCAGTATTAAATCGCTAGACTGGCGTGAACATATTCGCTTGCGCCCGGGTATGTATATCGGGAAGCTCGGGGATGGCTCATCAAAAGATGATGGCATTTATGTGTTGGTGAAAGAAGTAATCGATAACTGTATCGATGAGCACATGATGGGCTACGGGAAAACCATTGATGTGAAAATTACAGAATCGAAAGTAATGGTTCGCGACTACGGTCGCGGAATACCGCTTGGCAAAGTAGTGGATGTTGTTTCGAAGATTAATACGGGTGCTAAATACGATTCGGGGGCCTTTCAAAAATCCGTTGGATTAAATGGTGTCGGTACCAAAGCCGTGAATGCACTCTCTAATTATTTTAAAGTGCAGGCGTTCCGCGATGGTCAGACAAAATTGGCCGAGTTTAAAAAAGGTATTCTTACGAGCGATCCAAAGGCAAGTAAGAGTGCCGAGAAGAATGGAACCCTGGTGGAGTTTGAACCGGATAATGCTATGTTCAAGCACTATCACTTCATTCCTGAATACCTGGACGATTTGATGTGGAACTATGCTTTCCTCAATGCGGGATTGACAATTAATTACAACGGAAGAAAGTTTTACTCAAAAGATGGACTTCTCGATCTGTTGAAGCAAAAAACAGAGGCAGAAGAACTTCGTTATCCGATTATTCACTTTAAGGGGGACGATATTGAGGTAGCACTGACACACGGTAATCAGTATGGAGAAGAATACTATTCGTTTGTTAATGGTCAAAACACAACACAGGGAGGTACTCACTTAGCAGCTTTTCGGGAAGGCATTGTAAAAGGCGTTCGTGATTTTTATAAAAAAGATTTTGATGCTTCTGACATTCGCGCCAGCATTATAGCAGCCGTAGCGGTTCGCGTACAGGAACCGGTCTTTGAATCACAGACGAAGACGAAGTTAGGGTCAACTAATATGGCACCCGAAGGTCAATCCGTTCGCGGATTCGTGAGCGAGTTTGTCGCCAAGGAGTTAGAAATTTATCTGCATAAAAATTCAACCACAGCAGATGCTCTTCTTAAACGTATTACACAATCAGAGCGTGAGCGCAAAGAGATAGCCGGCAGTAAGAAATTGGCAAATGAACGTGCCAAGAAAGCAAACCTGCACAATAGAAAGCTTCGCGATTGTCGTTTCCACTTTGACGATAAGGATGAGAAAGGTGCCGACACAGTGATCTTCATCACTGAGGGCGATTCTGCAAGTGGTTCGATTACAAAATCAAGAAATGTAGAAACACAAGCCGTTTTTAGTTTGCGCGGTAAGCCGTTGAATTGTTTCGGACTTACCAAAAAGGTAGTTTATGAAAACGAGGAATTCAACCTGCTCCAGCATGCGTTGAATATTGAGGATGGAATGGACACTTTGCGATACAATAAAGTGATCATTGCCACCGATGCGGATGTTGATGGAATGCACATCCGCCTTCTGTTGATGACCTTCTTCTTACAGTTTTTTCCCGACCTGGTAAAAGCAGGGCATGTCTTTATTTTAGAAACTCCCTTGTTCCGTGTTCGGAATAAAAAAGAAACGATTTATTGTTACAGCGAAGAAGAAAAACAAAACGCCATAGAGAAATTAGGAGGCAAACCGGAGATTACCCGGTTTAAAGGGTTGGGCGAAATCTCGCCTGAAGAATTCGGAACGTTTATCGGTGATAACATCCGTTTGCAGCCTGTACTTCTTCACAAGGACAGTCACCTGCAAAAAATACTGGAGTTCTACATGGGTAAAAACACCCCTGATCGTCAGGAGTTTATTATCGAAAACTTAAAGATTGAATTAGATAAAGTAGAGGCGAAGGAAGAAGCAGAAGCATAGTTGTTGGTTGTTCGTTGTAAGTTCCTGGCAACAAGGATCCCGGACGAACAACCAACAACTATCAACCAACAACGAAAAGAGAATGAGCAAGAAAAAAATATCAAAACCAGTACGGAGCAAACTGAATGGAGAAGGAACCGAGGAAGGTGTACACTCCATCGCCATTGACGGCCTTTATGAAAACTGGTTTCTCGACTATGCCTCCTATGTAATTCTTGAGCGTGCCGTTCCGCGCATTGAAGACGGTTTCAAACCGGTTCAGCGAAGGATTATGCACTCCCTCAAAGAGATGGATGATGGTCGTTTCAATAAAGTAGCGAATGTGATTGGTAACACGATGCAATATCACCCACACGGGGATGCTGCCATTGGTGAGGCCATCGTGAACATTGGGCAGAAAGATATCCTGATTGAAACACAAGGTAACTGGGGAGATGTACGCACCGGGGATGGTGCGGCAGCGCCACGTTATATCGAAGCGCGGTTATCGAAGCTTGCTCTTGATATTGTTTATAACCCACAAACAACGGAGTGGCAATTATCGTACGATGGACGAAAGAAAGAGCCTGTCACACTGCCGGTAAAATTTCCTTTGCTCCTGGCCCTGGGAGTGGAAGGTATTGCTGTTGGACTTTCAACAAAAATTCTTCCTCACAATTTTGTAGAGCTCATCAAAGCTTCCATTGACGTGTTGAAAGGAAAGAACCCTAAAATTTTCCCTGACTTCCCTACAGGTGGAATCGCTGATTTTACTGAGTACAATCAGGGGGTGCGCGGAGGAAAAATTAAAGTGCGTGCAAAAATTGATGTAATCGACAAGAAGACGCTGGCAATTAAAGAGATCCCGTTTTCTACTACAACAACCTCTTTAATGGAGTCGATTGTGAAGGCAAGTGAGAAAGGGCAGATCAAAGTAAAACAAGTTGTCGATAATACCGCTAAGGATGTAGAGATTCAAATACACTTGCAGGCTGGTCAATCTCCCGAAATAGCCATCGATGCGTTGTATGCCTTTACAGATTGTGAGATCAGCATTTCACCAAACTCCTGTGTTATTGTTGAAGATAAGCCGCAATTCCTTCCGGTTAATCAGATACTGAAATATAATACCGATCAAACGGTTAAGTTGCTCAAGCTGGAACTCCAGATTCTAAAACAGGAGTTGATGGAGAAAATATTATTCTCTTCGTTAGAGAAGATATTCATTGAGAACCGTATCTACAGAGATATTGAAGAAGCAGAAAGTTGGGAAGAGGTGATCAGTACTATTGATAAAGGACTGAGGCCCCACAAGAAAAAATTCTATCGGGAAATCACTACAGAGGATATCGTAAAATTGACGGAGATCAAGATTAAACGTATTTCCAAATTTGATTCATTCAAGGCCGATGAAATGCTTCGGGACCTGGAGAAACAATTGAAAGAAGCTGAACACAATCTAAAGCATC
>JAKEEN010000039.1 GCA_022616575.1 Flammeovirgaceae bacterium | reverse complement strand
TTACTCAAGTTGACTAATTAATTTACATGATTACTATTTCGGCCAGGACTTCCCGGCCGAAGCGCTTTCTGAACTGCTCTAAAATGTCGGTCTTATGAAGCTGAAAATCGTGTTTCACAGAAGAAGAAGAAAATTGGACAAAAAGAACCTTATTCCTAATGTAGATTTTCTTTGTTTGACGAGCTACTGGCTTTCCAACCAATGATTCCCAGGAGTCAATAACAGTGGCTTCATCAAATTTTGTGTTGATATTATAGGAATTGAGCATTTCCCGTATGGCCTGCCCAATGGATTGAATTTCGGGTTTCCTTTTTTCAGCCATGTGTAACCTCTCCATTGGAAACCTGAAAGACCTCCGCAATAATTCCCGAATCCTTTAATAAATGTTCTGTCCGTGTTCTGGCATCGGTAATAAATATCTGCCCGAAAATGCCGCGATGGGTATACTCTAAAAGCTTCTGAATTCGCTTGTCATCCAGCTTATCAAAAATATCATCCAAAAGCAGAATTGGCTTATTCTGTTTATTTCGCTCAATCGATTGGAACTCGGCAAACTTAAGGGCTACCAAAAAGGACTTCTGTTGCCCTTGAGAACCAATTCGCTTCAATTCCCTTTGATTCAGCCTGAAAACAAAATCATCCCTATGAATGCCGGATGAAGTCCGTTGCATCATAAGATCGCGCTGCCGGTTCTTTATTAAAAGAGCACGAAAATCATCGCCCGCCAACTCTGACTCATAAAAAATGGAGACATCTTCACCAGGCTCATCTGCCAAAAAATGGTAATGAGCTAAGAAATCGGGCAGAAACTGAACAATAAATTCATTTCGCTTCTTGTAAATGTAGTGTGCCGCTGGAATCAGTTTTTCATCATACGATTCTAATAAATCTGTATCGAGTCCACGTTCAGCACTCATTTTTAAAAGGCTGTTTCTCTCTTTCAAAACTTGTTGATAAACAATCAACTGCTGCAGGTACGGTTTATCAAGTTGAGAAATCAGGGTGTCAAAAAATTTTCTTCGCGCTTCACTGCTTCCCGTAATTAAATCAACATCCTGGGGGGCAATTAACACCACAGGATATCTTCCAATGTGATCTGAGAACTTGGTGTATTCTAACTCATCCTCACGAAAACTTTTCTTCTGATTTTGCTGGTACACGCAAACTACTTTTTTCTGTTTGCCTTCTTTTTCAAACTCACCTCTTACTGAAAAGTATGATTCATCGAACAAAATATTTTGCTGGTCGGCTGAATTAAAGGCGCTTCGGGTGAAGGATAAATAATAGATCGCATCCAGCAAATTCGTCTTGCCGCTCCCGTTTTTTCCCACCAGTACTTGAATATTTCCCTGGAAGCTCAGATTCGCTTCCTTGATATTCTTAAAGTTGAGTAAATGAAGTTTTTGAAGGTGCAAAGCAATGGTTAATAAATACGGGTTTCTTTGGCTATTGTGCCTGCGGGACTTATTTTCGCAGTTCGGATTTTCAAAAATAGCGATATGGCCACGACAACCAAAAGCAAACCTGCCAAGAACTCCAAGACAGCCAGCAAGGCAAAGCCTTCATTCTCCAAAGAGACCTACTTGTTTTGGTATGAAAGCATGCTGTTGATGCGCAAGTTTGAAGAAAAGGCGGGGCAACTTTACGGGATGCAAAAAATCAGGGGTTTTTGTCACCTCTATATTGGCCAAGAGGCCTGCGTGGCAGGTGCAGTAACGGCTTTAACAAAAGATGATAAATGGATTACTGCCTATCGTGATCACGCGCATCCATTGGCATTGGGCACAAACCCTAACGCAGTGATGGCTGAATTATATGGCAAGGAAACAGGGATTTCGAAAGGTAAGGGCGGCTCCATGCACATCTTTGATAAGAATGTGAATTTCTTTGGCGGCCATGGTATTGTTGGCGGTCAGGTGCCACTGGGTGCCGGTATTGCTTTCGCGGAAAAGTATAATAAGACGGGCAATCTGTGTATTTGCTATATGGGCGATGGGGCCGTGCGTCAGGGTGCATTTCATGAAGCACTAAACCTGGCCATGTTGTGGAAGCTGCCCGTAATTTTTGTTATTGAAAATAATGGGTACGCCATGGGTACTTCCGTGAAGAGGACCTCAAACGTGACTGATCTGTATACATTAGGTGAAGCCTTTGATATGCCCTCATTTCCGGTAGATGGTATGAAACCGGAAGCTGTTCATGATGCTGTGGCGAAAGCCGCAGAGAGGGCGCGCGCGGGCGATGGCCCTACACTGCTAGAATTCAGAACGTACCGCTATAAGGGTCATTCCATGTCAGATCCGCAGAAATACAGAACCAAAGAAGAGGTAGAGGAATACAAGGCGATGGATCCGATTGAGACCGTGAAGGAGACCATCTTAAAAAACAAGTTCGCTACTCAAAAAGACCTTGATAAGATTGATGAAAAAATAGTGAAGCAAGTAGAAGAAAGCGTTAAGTTCTCTGAAGAATCAAATTTCCCTGATCCGCAGGAAGCTATGACTGACATTTATGAGCAAAGGGACTACCCCTTTGTAATAGACTAAACCTAACTGGTTTTAGAAACCTGCTAGGTTTCATCCAGAATTTCAAATTTGAATAATACACCCGAATTAGTAGTTTTGCGCCCCTCCGATTATGGGAATCGGGCAATTTTTTAATTATGGCTAAGAAAGAAGAAAAAAAGGATATCCTCGAGAATCCGGAAGTATTGCAAGATACCCTTATGGGTGCAGAAAATTGGGTTGAAAAAAATCCAAAAACTATTATCGGCATTGCCGGTGTTCTGCTTCTGATTGTGGGTGGCTATTTCGGATTCAATTATTATAAGCAGAGTCAGAATGCAGAGGCTCAGAAACAAATGTACCAGGCTATCTACTACTTTGAAGCAGACAGCCTAAGTCTGGCCTTGAATGGAGACGGGAATAACCTGGGCTTTATAGACATTATTGAAGAATTTGGAGTTTCAGATGCTGCCAACTTGGCAAACTACTATGCAGGTGTCTGCTTTTTAAAGCAAAGCAAATTTGATGCGGCTATTTTATATCTGAGCGATTTTAGTTCAAACGATTTGTTAGTTCAAGCACGTGCTTACAGTTTGATTGGCGATGCGAATATGGAGCTTGCCAAGTATGATGAAGCGGCTACGTATTACAACAAGGCAGCGAACTACAAACCCAACAAATATTTCTCACCCTCTTATTTAATGAAGGCAGCATTAGCTTACGAGAAGTTAAATGACAACGAACGAGCTAAAGAAGCTTATCAAAAAATTATTGATGAATATTTTGATTCGTCAGAATATCAGAATGCGCGCAAGTTGAAAGCGAGACTGGAGAGCAATTCATAAATAGATTGAAAGACATTACCTTTGAAAGGACAGCCAACGCTGTCCTTTTTTATTGAAACCTATATGGCAGGAACCTTAAAATCCGGACGCGTAAAAAGCAACGTCAACCTCTCGAAAAAGAAATTCGCTATTGTAGTAGCCGAGTGGAATGAAGAGATAACGGAAGCACTCTATGAAGGGGCCCTCCACTCATTGATTCAGCACGGAGTTAAAAAGTCTAACATCATCCGCAAAAATGTACCCGGTAGTTTCGAACTAACACTTGGTGCGTTGCGCGAAGCAAGAAAAAAAAATATTGATGCGGTGATCTGTTTGGGTTGTGTGATTCAGGGCGATACTCCCCATTTTGATTACATCTGCCAGGCCGTTGCGTATGGCATTACAGAAGTAACTATTAAAACTGAAAAGCCTATAATCTTCGGAGTGCTCACGACACTAAATAAAAAACAAGCCGAAGAACGAGCGGGAGGGAAATTGGGTAACAAAGGTGAGGAGGCAGCGATTACGGCAATTGGGATGCTGATTAATTGACTTGAATTCAAGTCAATTTTTTAATATTTTTGACTTAACTACAAGTCAAATCATGGAACGTCTTTACACCCTGCAATCCAATCTTCTAAGGACTACTGAAAATTCTTTCTTCCGATCACTCTTTCAGCAAATAAACTGGAAGCAGCGGATGGTGGGTATCCGGGGCCTGCGTGGAACCGGAAAAACCACTATGCTTTTACAACACCTTAAATTCCACCTCAAGGAAAAAGGGCTCTATGTAACCGCAGATCATCCATGGTTTTATGACAACAGCCTGCTGGATTTAGCCGATCAATTCGAAAAAAACGGTGGCACTGTTTTACTGGTTGATGAAATTCACAAATACCCTCACTGGTCGACAGAACTTAAAAACATATATGATGGATATCCGCACCTACGGGTAATTTTTACAGCGTCTTCCGCTTTAGAGATTCAAAAAGGAGAAGCCGATCTGAGTCGAAGGGTCATTTCGTATGAATTGCCAGGTCTCTCGTTTCGCGAATATCTGCATTTAGTACACGGTCTGGCCTTTGGTATTGTCCCGCTTGAAAAGGTACTAAAGAATGCCGATGAGATTGTTAGTTCGATTGCATCGACAAAATGGAGGCCGCTCCCTCTGTTTAAAAAGTATTTAAGAGCTGGGTACTTCCCTTTCAATAAAGATGATACTCAGGCCGAATTTGCTATTAAACTTAATCAGGTTATTAATACGGTGCTGGAGAGCGACCTGGCCACCATTGAAAACTACTCGGCAAGCAATGTGATTAAAATAAAAAAATTACTGGGGGTCATTTCTGAGTCCGTTCCGTTCACCCCGAATATTTCTTCGATTGCAACAAAAATGAAGTTAGGGCGCGATACGGTCAATAATTTCCTTATCCATTTAGAGCGGGCACGTTTGTTAAACTTGCTTCACCAGCACGCTAAGGGAGTAGCTGCGTTACAAAAGCCTGATAAAATTTATCTGGAGAACACCAACCTGAGCTATGCACTTAAAGATTATCCTGAAATAGGTTCCCTTCGAGAAACCTTCTTTTTGAACCAACTAAAAAATGCAGGGCACCAATTAGCTTTACCTAAAGAAGGTGATTTCATAGTCAACGAAAATTGGACCTTTGAAGTAGGCGGCAAAACCAAGAGTGATGATCAAATCAAATTAACAAAAAACAGTTATCGCGCATTAGATGATATCGAAAGTCCCTATTTAAATCGTATACCCCTGTGGTTGTTTGGTTTTTTGTACTGAGATTGGGGTTGAGGTGCCTCAATCAAAATTTGAAAATCTCTCTTACTGAAACTTCAGTTCAGCAAACTTGTTTGTAATGCCACCACATCGAGTTAATTAAAAACCCTGGCTATAGTAGTCAGGGTTTTTTGTTGCCAATAGGAAATAGGAAACCCACCCTGCGCTCTTCCGAAGGAAGAGACCAAAGCATTACATACTTTTAACAACTTCCTTTCCGAACTCAGAACACTTTAATAAGGTGGCACCTTCCATCATGCGGTGGAAATCATACGTAACGCGCTTGGTAGAAATCGCTTTCTCTAATCCATTGGTGATTAAATCTGCCGCTTCCTGCCAGCCCATGTACTCAAGCATCATCACTCCGGAAAGAATCACGGAGCCGGGATTTACTTTGTCTTGCCCTGCATACTTCGGAGCTGTACCATGAGTTGCCTCAAAAATTGCATGACCTGTGATGTAGTTAATATTTCCACCAGGAGCAATTCCTATCCCTCCGACTTGCGCAGCTAACGCATCGCTGAGATAATCACCATTTAAGTTTAGCGTGGCAATAACTTCAAAATCTTCCGGACGTGTGAGCACTTGTTGGAGCGTGATGTCGGCAATAGAATCTTTGATGACAATTTTTCCGGCTGCGATGGCTGCTTTCTGTTCTGCATTAGCGGCCTCTTCTCCTTTTTCTTTTTTCGTCTTTTCCCATTTTTTCCAGGTATACACTTTATCACCAAAATATTCTTCAGCAATAGAATACCCCCACTCCATAAACGCCCCTTCAGTATATTTCATGATGTTACCCTTATGTACCAGCGTTACCGATTTACGCTTGTGTTTTACCGCATAGGCAATGGCGCTGTGGATAAGGCGCACGCTGCCACTCCAACTCACCGGCTTAATGCCGATGCCTACATTCACTTCATTCTTTACGGATGGAGCACCTACCATCTTCCAAAACTCTTCTGACTTTTCCTTTGTATTGAAACGAATCTTGTTGAATTCCTTAGGAAATTCTTTGGCAATGAAATCCAATACTTTTTGTGCTTCCGGTGTACCTGCGGCAAATTCAATACCTGCGTAAATATCTTCAGTATTCTCACGGAAGATCACCATATCAACCGCTCCCGGATTTTTTACCGGTGACGGAACACCATTAAACCAGCGCACGGGACGAAGGCATACATATAAGTCAAGGATCTGGCGTAATGCTACATTGAGCGAACGAATACCCCCACCTATAGGGGTAGTGAGAGGTCCTTTAATACCAACTAAATATTCTTTGAAAGCAGTCAGTGTTTCATCGGGCAGCCAATTTCCTGTTTGCTTGAAAGATTTCTCACCCGCCAACACTTCTTTCCAGTTAATTTTTCTTTTCCCTCCGTAAGCTTTCTTCACAGCTTCATCAAACACATATTGAGAGGCAGCCCAAATATCCGGACCCGTGCCATCGCCCTCAATGAAAGGAATTGTGGGGTTATCTGGAACATTTAGTTTTCCGCTGGAAATTGTAATTTTTTGATCGCTCATACTGATGTTGATTCGGTTATTCGTTAATTCCTGCCTGCCGGCAGGCGGGCGTTGTCTGGTTTTAGGTAGATTGCCTTTGCCGGGTTTAAAAATAGTTGAAAATCACATCAGAATAAAAGAATTCTTCGTTTCAATACAATATGAAAAAACTGCTTACCCTCCTTTTACTCCTGGTCTTTTCAACGGGATATACCCAGAACATTTGTCTGAGTGCAGAAGAAAAGAAAATCTACGACTTACTTATCAGTTATCGGAAGGGCAAGGGGCTTTCTTCTATACCTGTTTCAGGTAAATTGACAAAAGTCGCGCAAGCTCATGCCAGGGATCTGGCTGAAAACTATGATTACTCGCAGGAAAATAACCCTTGCAACATGCATAGTTGGTCCGATAAGGGAAGTTGGTCAGCATGCTGTTATACAGACGACCACGCACAAGCGGCTTGTATGTGGAATAAACCCAAAGAGATTGCCGGCTATGAGGGAAGTGGCTATGAGATTGCTCACTTTAACTCGGCAGGGGTGACAGCACAAGAAGCCATTGATGGATGGAAGGGGAGCAAATTCCATAATGAAGTGATGATCAACTTAAGTATTTGGAAACAGGTGAAATGGCAGGCTGTTGGAGTCGGTGTATATAAAGAGTTTGCGGTAGTTTGGTTTGGGGAAAAGATCGATTCAGTGGGTGCCGAAAGGTGTAAGTAATCTTAAAGTTGAAAGTTGAAAGCTAAAAGGAAAGTCAAAGTTACAGGTGTCAATACTTCTCATCCTGGTTCGGGAAGTCTTTGGCTTTTACATCCTTCACATAATGAGTAACAGCATCCGTTATCGATGTGTTTAAATCCGCATAGCGTCTTAAAAATCTCGGTTTGAATTCCTGGGTGATGCCCAGCATATCCTGCATCACCAACACCTGGCCATCCACATCCGGGCCGGCACCGATACCGATGATGGGAATGTGTAGGTTTTTTGCAACCTGTTTTGCCAGTGTTGCTGGAATTTTTTCAAGTACTAATGCAAAGCATCCGTACTCTTCCAGAAGTTTTGC
>JAKEEN010000263.1 GCA_022616575.1 Flammeovirgaceae bacterium | reverse complement strand
GGGCGAGTCGAGAAGCTTGTCTATTAGTGCCGCGTAGTTGGGAGAGGCAGATGAATCGAGCGCAGCCTGCATATTCATCCGCTTTGCTTGATTCACTTATTGAAATGGCTCAAAAGAAAAATATACTATGTATTGCCGATGAAGTCTTTACCGGATTTGGAAGAACGGGTAAATTATTTGCGTGCGATTACCTAAGCAACAAACCCGATATCATTGCATTATCGAAAGGATTAACAGGCGGGACACTTCCCCTGGGAGCAACACTGGCTTCAGAAAAAGTTGTTGAACAATTTAAATCTAACGAGCTAAGTAAAACTTTTTTTCACGGTCATTCTTTCACCGCTAACCCAATAGCTTGCGCTTCAGCCAATGCCAGTTTTGAACTTTTGCTCTCACAAGAGTGTCAGCAGAACATTCAAAGAATCGCCTTGCACCAAAAGGATTTTGCGAAACGACTCATCGCACATCAACGAGTAAGGGCGGTTCACCAATTAGGCACAGTTGTTTCCTTGGAATTAGAGGACGATGAAAGCAGCAGTTATGCAAACTCATCCCGAAACAAAATTTACAATTACTTCATCGGGCAAAACATTTTATTGCGTCCGCTTGGTAATGTTATTTACATTGTTCCTCCGTACATCATTTCGGATAAAGAACTTCACTTAATCCACTCTACCATCATGAAATTTTTGGATACTATTGAATGGGAGACCGCTTGATTGATTTTTCATTGACAGTTATTAATTCAAATCCGCGTTTTCCTGGTACCACCGCTGCTTTTTGTGAATCCATAGGTGTTGTTAATAATGGAGTCCCCTTTCCATCATACAAATACGTAAGATTCTGATCTTGATCGGTAATAATGATGAATTCATTATCCAAACCATAATCAACATAGTCAATAAAAACTCTGTTGTTTGCGACAAATTCGTTGTTAATAACCTCTTTGCCCTCGTTGTTTAATATTGAAAGACTCCTGGTATCCTGGCGAATAATTAAGTAAGACTTATTATTTTTTTCTTTAACTAATGAAAAGACCGCATCAACTGTAGATTTAATAAGAGTCTCTTTACTCAATATCTTTCCTTCGAGGTTTACACGAAGTCTAAAACCATCCCTCGACACAAAAATAATTTGCGAAGAAGCAGCATCCCTTCCTGACTCCACAAAATAATTTCCCTGTGGTCTCACATCCGTCTCAATCGGAAACCTCTTTATCCGCTCCCCGCGTCTATTAGTCAGTAAAACAGTACCGGTCTTGGTAACAACTATAAAATAATCTTTACCGGCAACTCTGAAATGTTCAGGGCCAAAAACCAATTCATCCTTTAAGCCTGTCTGAAAAGGAT
This sequence comes from Flammeovirgaceae bacterium, assembly GCA_022616575.1. Classification (GTDB taxonomy): domain Bacteria; phylum Bacteroidota; class Bacteroidia; order Cytophagales; family Cyclobacteriaceae; genus JAKEEN01. The sequence continues at coordinate 2,518 of JAKEEN010000263.1, read as the reverse complement.
TCCAGCCATCAAGCAAATTGCCTGATTTATCGATCATCCAAATCTTAGCTCCTTTATCCTTTAACAGGAACCGGTAATTTCTGCTGCGGTCATAGTCAACAACCGAGGCGTTGTTGAATTTCTTTTGAGAAAATTGAACCGGGAATGGGGTAACCGGATTACCCAATCTGTCCATTACAAAAACCGACTCTTCCGTTGCAAAAAAGTACTGAAGTTTTCCATTTTTAAAATAGTCCACCTGACTAATTGGTGATGTAATTTCCGAACCAATATTTTGCTTCCACAATAATTTTCCATCAGCACCAATGAGGCAAAGATTATAAAGTGAATCCTGAACCAGCACTTCATAACTTTTGTCTGCATGATTCTTAACAAACGCTGGTCCCACAATGATTTCACTCGATAAGGTGGTTTCTCGTTCTTGTATAACTGCCCGATTGGGCTCATTCATTGTGTAGGAAAGAAAAATATTTGTGTAAAAATTTTCGTTGAGGTTGCTAAACTGAATGGCACCTCTGCCGAGATTTTTAATCTCCTGCTTATGGGTTTTCAGGTGTTTACTCCACTTCGGGGTAAGTTTATCGCTAATGGCATTCAGTGCACGCTCAGAATCAAAATAAAAACTCAGGTTTGATTCCAGCAAGGTTGATTCAAAAAAACGGTTTGATGTCATTACCTTTCCCCACGTATTCTCTTGCTCAACATCTTCCAGGAAATTTTTAAGCTCGCTTAGATCCTCTGAAAGCAAAATAACATCACCTGCTAAGGCATAGTAAGTAACCTGAAAATCTCTGACAAACGGGTAAAATAATTTCACGGGAAAATTCTCAACATCAATTCTTCTGATTTCAGCATTCGCATACGACTCTACAAATACAGTATCACCCGATTCGGTTTCAAGGGCTAGTTGTTGTAAGGTCTCATTCCACAGATCGGAATTATTGGATTCAATCAGAATCGTTTTAATCAACTCCCGTTTATTGTTTCGAGTATAACAGATTGCTAATTCATCTTGAATCGACTCGATCAACGCTTTCAACCTTTCCGCATGAGGTCGCAAAAAAACAGTCAAAGAATCACTGGCACTAAGTTGCCTCTTCTTTAACTGACGATAAAAATCCACCCCACTGCTAATCCCGATGGAGGTAACAAAAAACGCATCATTTGTGATGAGCCTCTTTAAGTCAAAAGATACAGGCGTTTGACCACTAAGCATCGACAGCAGTTTGACACTATCATCAATGGTTGTAAACCCATTCAGTTCCACAACACCCTCTTCTTGTTTTTTTATATCCAGCTTGGCTCCCGATCCAAATGATGGAAGTGAAAGAGAGTTGTCAAAAATTTTAAGAAATCCTGGCAGCGTTTCGTAATTGATATAAAAATTACCAGCATCATTTTTTACCTGCGGCAGGTTGCGCCATGAGAAGGCATCCTGATATGATCGACCATTTCCATTTTTATAAAGTCTTACAACATCTTCAACTAAAAAAGGAGTGAAGCTGCCAACCCAAATCTCGCCCAACTGAACCGATGTAAAGACATGATCTCCCGTAATAAGTTCATTGATAATCAGGCCATCCAATTCCCTCGATGAAACGCTAAATGATTTGTCCTGCTGTAACTTCCTAAAAAAAACATCTCGGCTTGTTTTTCCTCTAATACCTTGATAAAACAGTAAATCGAAATCATCTTTTGATTTCACATGAAGAGAAATCAGTTCGCTCTCGGACGAAAAAAGAAATTCTGCTATGCTCTTAGATTGCAATTCAACAATTGACTCAAAAAATGTTTTAGCAATTGGAAACTCAATTAATTTTTTCCAACATGCATCACAATCACTTCTTTCGTAAATAAATACCGCATGACTTGGCATCACATCCCAATGACCAATCTCTGTTTTCAAGTAGAATTTTTTATACGCCCAGTACGAACCCCCGGCAATTACAATAAAAGCAAGTGTTACGAAGAGTGCTGTCTTTTTCACTGAGAGGGAATCAGAATTATTTTCGAAGATAGTGTTATGATGTCTATCAGACAACGCGCCCCCGCAGGCAGATAGTATACTTTATTTTTTTGCGGCCCCTTCGTTCCTCAGGCCGGGCTTTACGCTATACTCCTCACCCAAGCGCACAAACCTTTTCTTCGTTGCGGGGTGCCGCTTCAATCCCTAGCCGAAGTTCGGCCTACATTAAGGTCGAATGCTTTAAAACAAAAAAAGCCCTGACAAGTTTTACATTGTCAGGGCTTTAAAATAAAAGATAGGCAACGACTTATGCTGACGCTTCGGTCAGCATCCTGACTGCCACAGGCACGTCAGGGCTCTCCCAAAAAACAAAACCCTGGCAAGGGATACTCGTCAGGGTTTTAGATAAAAGATAGGCAACGACTTATGCTGACGCTTCGGTCAGCATCCTGACTGCCACAGGCACATCAGGGCTCTCCAAAAAGCAAAAAACCCTGACAAGGTATTCTCGTCAGGGTTTTAGATAAAAGATAGGCAACGACTTACTCTCCC
>JAKEEN010000262.1 GCA_022616575.1 Flammeovirgaceae bacterium | reverse complement strand
GGCACAACGATTTCCATTTCGCTGCCATTAAGCCTATGTACGTCTGGGGAAACAAATCATAAGAATTACCAAAAAGCAAATGGTTTTTCAGTATTATAACTAGGGAATCTCTAAAAACTCCTTGTACCCTTCTCTTTTGGAGAAGGGTGACGGGTTGAGGCCATCTGAGGCAGGGTTTTTAGAGATGCCCATAATTGAGTTAGTCTATTTTAAAATTTACAAGTCCCTTGCTTATCCAAATGGTTCTTTAGTGCTATTTCTTGCTTTGTACGAATGATAGATTTTTGCTCCTGATATTTCTGGGGAGCCATGAGTAGATTCGTGATTGCAATTGCTGGTGCATCGGTTCTAATTTGTTTAATTTCCTTCCGATGGTCATTTGAACCGATACCGAAAACGTGGGATATGGAGGCAATCAAGAAATTCCATTTGCCACCTCCCGATTCATTTGTGAACGTAGAGTATGCGCCAGAAGCGTATTATAATTCGTTGCAGGAACATGTTATTTATAAAACATATCCAGTTTATCTTAAGGAATTCGAAAGGCCCGGTTACCTGGATTCATTGAGAACCCTTGAACCGGAGATTGCATTTGATCCTCAAAAATTAAAGACCCAGGAAGATTGGGTGAAAGCAGGCGAACTTGTTTTTCATTTTCCGGTAGCTTCATACAGACCCATCAATGGCAAAGTTTCGCATTTAGAGGAAAGTCAATTTGAAAAAGGGGCGGGTAAATTCACAGCCGATGGTATTTATCCTTTCAACCGTTACATAATCAATGAAAAAGGAAAGCTAATAATTGGTTCGCACTCCTGCGCTTCGTGCCATACCCGTGTGATGGATTCAGGTGTAACTATAACCGGTGCGCAGGGAAACGTTTATAACCCAACTGGTTTTGTTAAGAACATTCAATCTGGAAGCATACCCTTTGCTTTTCTTCAGCAAGGAGTGAAACAACTTGCGTATGCACCTTGGGCTCCTGAAACTTTTCGTTCAATACCTTCTGACAAAGAAGAGCTTGTCAGCAGCTTACTTGAACTTCCAGGCGGAGTTGCTGATCGCCAGGGTTACGCTTTTTTATATCCACTGGCAGTGCCCAGTCTCATTGGTTTAAAGGATATAAAGTATTTGGATAACACGGGCCTTATGCGTCATGATGGACCAGCAGATTTAATGCGGTATGCTGCTTTTAATCAGGGAATGGATATGCTTACACGCTATAACAATTATATACCGCTCGGGAAAAAGGATAATGCAGAATTACCACCACCGGCTGAGTGGAATCATCCTTTTGGGTATGTTGGAAAAAGATATACAGACGCTCAGCTTTATGCATTGACACAATATATTTATGCTCTTAAGCCGCCCGAAAACCCCAATCAGTTTCCGAAGGAACTTATTGCAAAAGGCAAATTGGTGTTTAATAAAGCCGGATGCATTACTTGCCATACCCCACCGCTTTATACAAATAACAAACTCACGCCAGTAAATGGATTTGAGCCTCCGGCTGACCATTTTAAGAAGTACGATATTTTTAATGTATCAGTAGAAACCGATTCCGTCTCTGCCCTTTACTCACGCAGGGCAACTGGCTACTATAAGGTTCCATCTCTCAGAGGTTTATGGTACAGAGGTGCATTTTTTCATAATGGAAATCTTACCACACTCGATGAAGTGTTAGACCCTAAACGATTGCAACCAGACTATATTCCTTCAGGATTCAAACCACCTCATCTAAAAACAATGGCGGTAAAGGGCCATCCTTTTGGATTAGACCTTAGTGAGAAAGATAAGAAAGCATTAATTGCTTTTTTGAAAACCTTATAAATATGAGGCTACTCTTTATCGTTTTGACTGCATTTTCTCTTATTACACCAGAGACTCATTTAGAACAGGGTACATTAATCCATGATTGTACGATTCAGTTCAGTATTCGCAATGCGAGCATAGAAGTCAATGGTTTTATTAGTGGTGTTAATGCTGAAATAAAATTCGACCCGGGTAATTTAAACGGAAGCCTCATTCAGGCAACAGCAGATCCTTCTACTATTCAAACCGGCATCTCCGTGCGCGATAAACACCTTAAGCGAAGTGATTTTTTTGATGTAAAAAATTACCCAACTGTAACGATTCGTTCAAAGCGTTTTCAAAAGAAAGGAAAAAATAAATTCTCCGGGCAGTTTGAACTTACTATAAAAAATGTAACGCGAACAATTACCATACCCATTGTGCTATCGCGTGAAGACAATATTATTGTTTACAAAGGCGAATTTGAAATGAACAGGCTCGATTTTAAGCTTGGTGAAGAGAGTCTAATACTGGATAATATTGTGCACGTTACCTTAAAAGCCAGGTCTCTTAAGTGAGTTAATGGTTGAATTTGATCAATGTTTGTACTCTAAGTTTTGTTTCCTCCACATCATGGCCCATCAGTACATTTGATTGAATGGAGTAAACTAAAGTATCAATAACATCTTTATTGAAATCAAGCTGCCCCGCCAATTGTTTGCAAAGCAAAACTTCTTCCTCCCGTATTTTGCCGTCAGCAAGCATCATGGCAATAAAGTCGTAAAGTTGTTGGAATCGAACACCCTTATCCTGCGAAAGACTAAAGTTGATAAGGTTTAGATTGTTTTTTATTTCAATCATTTTTTTTCTTGAAGTTCCCGTCTTTTTTGCGAATTCTTTAAGGAAGACATTTTCTTTTTCATGATACTCTCCATCTACGTTGGCCATCAATATTAAATTCTTGATATGAAAAGCCGGAGTCTCCTGCCTTCTTAAAAAAAGATATTGCGAAAAGAAATTTTTCATTGTGTCTTACGTGTTGGTCGTACTGCACAAAGAAACTGTTTAATGCATAAACTCTAATTAGTACTTTAGAACCAAATTGCACTGAGTTTATTTCTTTTTCAATTTTGAATACTATTTTAGCTGTACATTTTAAATTTACTGTAAAAAAACAATATGGGTACTTCTGAGTTTACTTCACGTTATTCACGTTGGGTCACAACAATATTTTTTGCTTTAGCCTTTTATGGAATCGGAGCCTCCATGATGGATAGTTTTGTCGTTTATCATACATGGAGATTTATTGGAGAACCTGAATTCGCTAATGCGCACATACAGTCGGGAAGCCGGGTGGTACAATTTGCGGTATTGCCTTTGTTGTGTATGACGATTTTTTTGGTATTGTTGTTTTGGCATCGGCCAGTAGCGATACCCAGAAAACTGCTCTGGGCTGCGGTCATCTTTAGTGCCATTCCCTGGTTGTCGTCTGCCTTTATTCAAATACCGATGCAACTGGAATTAGATAAAGGAAAGAATGATGAATTACTCCGGCAACTCATTATCACCGACTGGATCAGGGTTATCCCAACCTGGATATTCGCTGTCATTGTTATGGTCATGTTCAAAAAAAGTCTTGGGAAGGCGTAAGCCAAGCTTCAATAAGGGGATCATAAAATATTGAAGTAATCATGTTGTTGTGTTTAGTGTTAGGTGGTTTGTAAAAAAAGGGTCGTAAACTACGACCCTTGTCTAAATCAAATTCTCGATTTTATTAATGACCGTATGTCACTTCCTGAGTTATAGGATTTCCGTTATCGTCTTCACCTTCAGCTAATATCTTTAAAGTGGTTGATGTCAATTCCTTCACCGCCATCTCAGATGTTATGGACAAGCCGTCCTCAATTATTCAGGATTTAGTACTAAAGAACTATTGAGTAGGGAAAAATTCCTGGCGTTCTTTACTTTTTTCAAAACTAAAATCTCCATGATGAAAGGCATCCCAATATTCTTCAATTTATTGATGCTGGTATTCCATAATCTTAATGGGCAGCAGCCTGTTATTACAACGCGGCCACGAATACTCCTCAACACAACTATTAAAAGCCAGTTGATCGCCCGCAAAAATGCAAATGATCCATCGTGGCTTGCGATTAAGTCAGATGCTGATCAATATGCAACATGGCCTGTAATAACACCCTATACCAACCCT
>JAKEEN010000261.1 GCA_022616575.1 Flammeovirgaceae bacterium | reverse complement strand
AGTTGAAAGTTCAAAGTTGAAAGTTAAGATGATGCAACCTTAAACCTTAAACCTTGAATTTTGAACTTTCAACTTTGAACTCATCTCCTGACAAATTCATACGGAGTAAATTCTACAAAGTCAGCTACACGTAAAGTGAAACCGGATACCTTTCCATCCTTTACATGAAAAGGAATTTCTTTAATTCCATAGGTTGGAATTGAATACGTGCATAGAAACGTGTTCTCCTTCAACAAATCAAGTTCACCGATTAACTGCGGGTGATGAGTGAAATATATCAGGAGTTTATTATTCTCAAGTTTAACGCTAACATCGCCATATAAGTCGCTCACGTAATTGCCGGCATAACTGGAAAGCGGAAGAAATGGTTTATTTTTTTGAGCGGTTACAGATTTTAGCGAGTCAATCACTTTTTTCTCTGCTGCCTGATTTGTTTTACTGCGCTGCAATGACCGATACGTAAAACCTGTGTAGGGCAAGTTTAGATAGGCATCCCGTATCTCATTAGTCAGGTCCTGGAAGAAATTATTTTGGTCTGTGTTGGTGAGGATTACAATGCCCAGTTTTTCCTCAGATACAATCATGACGGACGACAAGAACCCATCGACTCCACCGGTATGAGATACAACAATTTTTCCCACGCGGTCTTTTAAGTCCATGCCGAGTCCGTACAAATAAAAATGAGTATTCTGCTTATCGCGTTGATCGAGGCCGAGTATTGAGTGTGGTTCTCTTGTGGAGGTTATTGCCCGCTGTGGTATCACTTGATTCCCCTCAAATTTTCCAAGGTCAATCTGAGTCTGAACCCAATTGACCATGTCTTTTGCACTGGAACTGATGGTGCCTGCCGGGGCGAGATTATCGATGTGGGGGACATGAAGTTTTGAGAGTTTGCCATTCACCATCGTATAGGGAGTTGCTGCATTCGTCACCCCTGCTAGTTCTTTAGCCAGCATCAGTGTATTATTCATTTTTAGAGGTTTCAGAATTTTTTCGCGAATGTAATCTTCCCAGGTTTTTCCGGTTACAGCCGGAATGATTTCGCCCGCTGTAGTAAACGCAGCATTGCAATAACCCCACCGGGTTCTAAAACCATAAGGAGCTTTAACCAGGGCCATTTTCTTGATTACATCTTCTCGTGAAAGGTTAGAGGCCCAATATGTGAAGTCACCTTGAAATGTTTCAAAACCAATCCGATGGCAAAGCAAATCACGAACCGTTACGGCACTGCTTGCTAATGGGTCATTCAGTTTGAAATAGGGTATCCACTTATTGACTTTATCGTCCAGTGAAATTTTTTTCTCTTGTTCCAAAATAGTGAGCGCTGTAGCCGTAAATACTTTCGTATTTGACCCGATCATGAAAAGAGTATTTTCATCGACCGGATCATTGGCAATAATATTTTTTACACCATAACCCTTTAGATGAACAACCGCGCCATCTTTCACAATAGCAACAGCCATTCCGGGAATTTGCCACTGACGCATTCCTTTTTGAATGTAGCTCTCGAGACTGTCTTTAATAAAGGAAGGTTGGGCGTGAAGAAAATGAAATGAAAAACTGAATAGAAGTGGGAGGAAACGCTTCATTGGAAATTGGTTTTCTATGAAGGTACTTAATAATTTCAAATTTCAGGGTTCAAACTGAGCCGGAAATTCGAAATTCTGAAATCTGAAAATCTGAAATTAAAAAGCTTCCACCGCTTTTACTTCTTCGGGCATCATGCGCGTAAAGAGATTTTCGATGCCCGCTTTTAAGGTGATCATAGAAGAAGGGCAACCACTGCAAGAGCCCTGAAGCCTTACTTTTACAACGCCATCGGTGAAGGAATGATAGGTGATAGCGCCACCGTCTTGCTCAACTGCTGGACGGATATATTCTTCGAGAATGGTTTTTATTTTCTTAACCGTTTCGGTTTCTTCTTCAGCAGGCGCATCAGTTTCATTCATTTCAATAATGAAGCGGCCTGATTCCAGAAACCTCTTGATATGTTCTTTGATTGTGCTTTGAACTTTGAGCCATTCCACATCTTCCTTTTTGGTAACGGTAATGAAGTTGCTCATGTAAAAAACACGGTCAACAAAAGGATATTGAAAAAGCTCCTGAGCCAACGGGGCGTGCGAAGTGCTTTCAACATTTGGAAAATCAAAGCTCATTCCGTCAGGTACGAGCATATCATTCACCACAAACTTTAATGAATTCGGGTTGGGATTTGACTCGAGATAAAGGTGAACATGTTTCGGAACGGCCTGCAGCATTTATTCTAATTTTTAAACCAGAACAAAGTTATGGAATTTAAGTTCAGGGTTCTATGTGGGCATAAAAAAGGACTTTTCACGTGAGGGCTAATTCTCTATATTCGCGCCCACGTAAACGATTGAATACTACCTAAATCGCCTTGTTTTGACACAAAAACGAACCATCCTTTTCATTTTTATATTCTTTACACTGTCGGCCATTCTCCATTTACTGGAGTACTATTCGGTTGCAACCGTAACACCAGCACTCCTTATCGGCAGCCGGGTTATAGCATTGATTTTCTTCATCATTTATGCAATTAGAAAAAAATCGCTGACCACATGGATTTTAATTAGTATGCTGATTGGTGTGGAGGTGGGTCTCGATTTCCCGGATTTTGCTCAAAACCTGCAAGTGCTAAGCAAGATTTTCCTGCGTCTCATTAAAACTATCATTGCGCCAATTCTTTTTGCAACACTGGTTGTAGGAATTGCAGGTCACTCCAACCTGAAGCAAGTGGGGCGAATGGGCTGGAAGTCTATTCTCTATTTTGAAATTGTTACCACCGTAGCACTCGTTATAGGAATCATCGCCATCAACATTACTCAGGCTGGCACGGGAATAGTATTACCCCAAGGGTTCGATCAGGAATTGCCCCAGGCACAACCTCAAACATGGAAAGACCATGTCGTGAATGTATTTCCGGAAAACATTGTGAAATCTATTTACCATGGAGATGTACTTCCTGTGGTTGTGTTCAGTATCATTTTCGGGATTGCCCTCGCGTTAGTAAAAAGTGAGAAGAAACAAACCTTGCTCAACTTCTGTGAAGGCCTGGCCGAGACCATGTTTAAATTCACCAACATTATTATGCACTTTGCCCCGTTTGGTGTGGGGGCAGCAATTGCTGTAACGGTGGGTCACCTGGGTATTGATATTCTTACTTCCTTGTTGAAATTGTTGTTCACACTTTATGGTGCCTTGATCGTTTTTCTTGGAGTAGTTCTAGTGCCGGTAGCGCTGATTGTGAAGGTGCCGCTTAGAAAATTTATTCAGGCTATTTCAGAACCCGTATCGATTGCATTTGCTACCACTAGTTCTGAATCTGCGTTGCCAAAAGCGATGGAGAACATGGAAAAATTGGGTGTACCCAGAAAGATAGTAGCTTTTGTTTTACCTACCGGGTACTCGTTTAACCTTGATGGGAGCACACTTTACCTGGCGTTGGCATCTGTATTTGTGGCGCAGGCGGCAGGCATACATTTAAGTTTTGGCGAACAAATATTAATGGTATTTACTTTAATGCTCACCAGCAAAGGTGTAGCAGGTGTGCCACGGGCTACCTTAATAATTTTATTAGGAACTGCTGCCACATTCAATTTACCACTTTGGCCTATTATGGCAATATTGGGTATTGATGAGTTGATGGACATGGCACGCACATCGGTGAATGTAATTGGCAATTGTCTCGCTACCGTGGTGGTTGCCAAGTGGGAGGGAGAGTACAAAGAGCCGGCAGGAGAAGTTAGCTTTGAATAACTCCTGCCCGGAAGAATGGTTGAGAATCAATTTTTACACCTTCATGGCAGTTCTTCTCCAGAATAAAAAGATTCCAGTCAATATAAACACCTCACCGGCTGCAAAAACCCACCAGCTAAAGTGTTCGGGTATAAAGCTTGAAAGCATTTCTACAGCTTGTCCGGTTGAAAGTATTTTGCCGGATGCGAGGGAAAAATAATCTCTTGTCCATGCACTTACGATAACGGAACTTCCGGCAAGAATCAAAAGCCACTCTGCCCGGCCTAACCGGCTTGCCGGATTTTGACTATCGCGATGGTAAAGACAGGTGGCCAACAAGAGCATAGTGAGGCAGACGATACAAGGTGTTAATACCGGTCCTATCCAAGGCACGGGAATAAGGAACAGGATATCCCAGGTGAAAAGGGATTCGGGCCAGTTCAATAAAAGTTTTAGGAAAACATAGTAGAAAATATCCCATACAGCAAATGCCACAAGAAAGGATGCTATCTTTTGATTAACAGTTTTCCCTGCCAGAATGCCTATTGCAACAAGCATGATTATGGTAGAAGCTTCGCGCAACAACTCGATGACGACAAATCTTTCTTCCATGATCCGCAGCGGGAAAGAAAAACCATCCGGATAGTAGATCTCCCGGATGTAAATCACCACGCTTGCCTCCAGAAAGCCCATGGCGATAGAGAAAATGATTAACCAAAGAATCTTCCCTGATGATGGCTTCATACCAGGAAGTAAATTACTTCATTTTGCACTATAGCTTACTGATTTTAGAAATCAAAATAAAATCAGCAATTACCAGCGCGGCCATCGCCTCGACAATAGGCACTGCTCTTGGAACTACACAAGGATCATGGCGTCCTTTTCCTGTAACGGTAACTTCATTGCCTTCTTTATCAACACTTTGTTGATCTTGCATGATAGTGGCCACGGGCTTGAAAGCTACATTAAAATAAATGTCTTCCCCGTTGCTAATGCCTCCCTGAATACCTCCCGAGTAATTCGTCCTGGTTTTAATTTTTCCTGACTCATTGATAAACTCGTCATTGTGTTCAGAACCTTTGAGTTTAACACCATCAAAGCCACT
>JAKEEN010000038.1 GCA_022616575.1 Flammeovirgaceae bacterium | reverse complement strand
GCAAACATAAAGAAGTTGTTAAGCTACATTCCGCAGAACTGCGAAGACGATACGCCCCGCCTCCCATATTCATCCGCAAACGAAAAGAGACCGGCTCTAAGCAATATTATTCCGGCCAACCCTAATCAACCTTATGATGTGCGGGAGGTAATTGAAGGAACAGCGGACGAAGGAAGCTTTCTGGAGGTTCACAAAAACTTTGCTGAAAATATTGTAGTTGGGTTTGCCCGCATTGCCGGCAGAAGTATTGGTATTGTTGGCAACCAACCTGCCTCACTAGCCGGTGTACTGGATATTGATGCAAGCGTGAAAGGTGCACGTTTTGTACGATTTTGCGATTGCTTTAATATCCCGCTTCTTGTGTTTGAAGATGTGCCCGGCTTTTTGCCAGGCACAGACCAGGAGTGGAATGCGATTATTACTAATGGTGCTAAACTGTTGTATGCCTTCTCAGAAGCAACCGTACCGCGTGTTACGGTTATTACACGTAAAGCATACGGTGGGGCTTATGATGTGATGAACTCAAAGCATATTGGCGCTGATTTAAACTATGCCTGGCCTACAGCAGAAATTGCCGTGATGGGTGCAAAAGGTGCAGCCGAAATTATTTTCAAGAAAGAAATTTCTGAAGCTGCAGATCCTACAGCTAAGCTGAATGAAAAAGTGGATGAGTATACACGCAAATTTGCAAACCCGTATCGGGCAGCACACCGGGGTTATATTGATGAAGTAATTTATCCGGATCAAACACGCGAAAAACTAATTCGGGCTTTCGAAATGTTAGAGAATAAAGTGGCGAAGCTTCCAAAGAAGAAGCATGGCAACATTCCTCTGTAAAGGAAATTTGATATTTGTAATTTGAGATTTGAATTTTAAAACAATTATGGATAAGAAGAGTAAAAAATTTCTTTTTGACTATCTCAACAACGCATCACCCACCGGGTTTGAATCATCCGGGCAGCAACTTTGGCTCGACTACCTCAAGCCTTACATCGATGATTACATGGTGGATGTGTATGGAACCGCTGTAGGTATTGTCAATCCAAAGGCTTCTTATAAAGTGGTTATTGAAGCCCATGCCGATGAAATCTCGTGGTTTGTAAACTACATCACCGATGAAGGATACATTTACGTGAGGAGAAATGGAGGGTCTGATCACCAGATTGCCCCCAGCATGAGAGTTAACATTCACACAGAAAAGGGAATAGTTAAAGGTGTGTTCGGCTGGCCGGCTATTCACGTTCGCGATGCAGCCAAAGAAGAACCCCCCTCGCTCAAGAATATCTTTATCGATATCGGGGCCGAATCCAAAAAAGAAGTGGAGGCTTTGGGCGTTCATGTAGGGTGTGTGGCAGTTTTTGAGGATGAGTTAATAGAACTAAATAAAAACTATTTGGTTGGCCGAGCCCTGGATAACCGTATGGGTGGGTTTATGATTGCTGAGGTTACCCGCAGGCTCGAAGAGAACAAAAAGAAGCTTCCTTTTGCCCTTTATGTGGTTAATTCGGTGCAGGAAGAAATTGGTCTCAGGGGCGCAGAAATGATCTCCAGGAGGATTAAACCAGACCTTGCCATTTGCACCGATGTGACCCACGATACGCAATCACCCATGTACAATAAGAAGGAGAGCGGCAATCTAAAGTGCGGCTCCGGGCCCGTGGTATGTTATGGACCGGCTGTTCAAAATAATGTGCTTAAAATGGTTATCCAGACGGCCGAAAAGAAGAAAATACCCTTCCAGAGACAGGCAGTTTCCCGTTCAACCGGCACCGATACGGACTCATTTGCCTATTCGGCAGAAGGGGTTGCCTCGGCTTTAATATCATTGCCGCTCAAATACATGCACACAACCGTTGAAATGGTACATAAGGATGATGTAGAAAATGTCATAAACCTCATTTATGAGTTCCTTTTGCAGCTAAAACCCGGGCACGATTTCAGGTACATTAAGTAATTGTTAACGGAAATCTTACATTCGAAAGAATAGGGCTCTAATTAGTCCATCTACCTTTTTTCCGGAGTGTACTTTTGTATCGTTAAAAACAAAAACTCTCGGAAAGAAATGAAAACGATTAAAAAAGCCCTTTTAGTAGTTACTTTATTTATAGCTGGCAACACGTTTGCCCAGGAAAGACCCATGCACGAGGTTTACTCGATGATGGTGTACAACTTCATTAAATATATTCAATGGCCTGACCATGCCGGTTCTGGTGAATTTGTGATCGGTGTTGTAGGAAACGGTAACGTTTACAATACTCTAAATACATGGTATGGCGGAAAACCTCGCGGTACTAAAACATATGTTATCAAGAAGTTCAACTCTTCGTCTGAAGTAACAAGCTGCGATGTGGTTTTCCTTGATAAATCAAAAAGCGGTGAATTCGAAACGCTAAATGCAAAGACTCAAGGCAAGGGTACCTTAGTAATCACCGATAAGAATGGTCTGGGTGCAAAAGGTAGCGGTATCAACTTTAAGACAGTTGATAACAAATTGAAATTTGAGCTTAATCAAAAAGCCGTTGAGGCCTCAAATCTGAAGATAGCCGGAGCTCTTTCTTCAATGGCTATTTTAATATAAAATAAGGTTGTTTAGGTTTACCTCCCCCGCATCGGGGGAGGTTTCTATGTATCTATCCCTCAAAAAATCGTAGATTTACACAAAAACCAACTCATATGAAGAAGCTTTTGATAGTAGCCTTAGTTTTCGCAGCCCACTTCAGTTGGGCACAGGAAAGGCCTAATCATGAAATCCATGCCGCTATGCTCTATAACTTTATTAAGTATGTGCAATGGCCCAATGAAACCGATGCAGGTGAATTTGTGGTAGGTGTGATGGGCGAGGATGATGTGCTCAATACGCTGAAAACCTGGTACGATGGCAAACCTAAAGGCAGCAAAAAGTATGTAATTAAGAAACTAACTGCTGCAGCCGATGCGGCAACTTGTGCCGTGGTATATTTGGGCAGATCAAAAAGCCGTGAGTTTGAGAATATTAAAAATGCAGTTACGGGCAAGCCTGTGTTAACCATCACAGATGGCAACGGATTAGGTCAGAAGGGAAGCTGTATTAATTTTAAAGTGATCGATGGTAAACTTAAGTTTGAGCTGAATCAGGGAACTGTATCAAGCTCAAATCTGAAAGTTGCCGGACAACTACAGAGCATGGCTATCGTAATTTAATCACAAGCAAATTTTAACGATCCAAAATGGGCAGGCATGATGACTTGCTGTGTGTGAGGTGTGTGAAGTTTTAGGACGGAGTGTAAAATGGAAGAGAAGGAAAATATGGATTTATTGTTCAGGGGGCTTGTGGAGAATTCCGATGATATTATTGTAGTTGCTGACCACACGTATAAAATAAGATTTGTTTCTTCGTCAGTTTCGAAGATTTTCAAAAAGGATTCGATGGCATTGTTGGGAAAGGATGTTTTCGACTTTGTTAATAAAGAAAAGGCTCCGAGTTGGAAGAACATTCTGAAAAGTCGAACCAATAAGTTCAGCAGTGAAATTTGTCTCGAGTTAGAGGGCATCAAAAACTATTTTGATGTATTCGTAACCCGGTACACAACCGATTTATCAGAAGGATATTTACTGAAGCTGCACAACGTTACCGAGCGCAAGGAGAATGAGAAAGCCTTAAAGCAATCAAATGCTCAACTGGATCAGGTAATTTATAAGACTACGCACGATCTGAAAGCTCCGCTGATGTCGGCCCTGGGCCTGATTAATATTGCCGAGGTGGTGCCCGATGCGGAGAAGGGGTTATACCTCACAATGATCCGCAAAAGTTTGAAAAAGCTGGAGTCGTACATTGACGAGATGAACCACTTCTTCAGAAACGACAAGCTCGCTGTGCAGCGCGAAAAAATTGAAATGCGTTCCCTGCTGGAGGATGAGTTAGATAATTTTAAGAACGGTCATAACTCAGAGCGGATCGACATCCGCACACAGGTAGATGAGAATTGCGAGTTTTATTCAGATAAGGTGCGGATTAAAACGATTGTTACAAATATTCTTTCAAACGCAATCAAATATAGTGATCCTCATAAGGAATGCAGTTTTATACAGATTGATGTGTTGGTGAATGCGGAAGTTTGTTCCATTAAGATAGAAGATAATGGCATTGGTATTCAGAAGGAAGACCAGGCAAAAATATTTGATATGTTTTATCGTGCCACTGACCAGATAGAAGGAACCGGGCTTGGTTTATTCATTGTTAAAGACACGGTAGAACGCTTGAACGGTACCATTAAGCTATACTCAGAATTTGGCAGGGGTACTACATTTTTATTGCATATACCGAACCAGGCTCGTGTCAACACGATGGCCGCGGTTCTTTAAGATATACGCGCAGGGTCACGGAGTTTTTAGAGAGAGGGTCTTTTCTTCGTGTGCTCTGTGCGTTTCTCATCAAAAAATTTATTGGATTGGAGGATAGGCTGGATTTCACGGACAAAAAAATCCAGCTAATCCAATAAATCAGCCAGGGAGTCATTAAATCCCCAAATCCGGATTATTTTTGTCTCATGCCAACGTTTATTGATCAACTCGGGCATGAAATCCATTTAAAACAATTCCCGCCACAGCGAATTGTTTCCTTAGTTCCTTCACAGACAGAACTTCTTTGCGATCTTGGATTGACTGAACAAGTAGTGGGCATCACCAAATTTTGCGTTCATCCCGAAACATGGATTTCGTCCAAGCAAATCATTGGAGGAACCAAAAAATTTGACTTCAGAAAAATAGACCAACTCAATCCTGAGCTGATTATTGGTAATAAAGAAGAGAACTATCAGGAGGGAATTGCCCGCCTGAAAGAAAAATATCCTGTGTGGATGAGCGATATAGTGACCATTGAGGATGCTTTGAAGATGATCCTGAATGTTGGCGAAATGGTTGACCGAAAGCAGGACGCGGAAATTCTTTTTGACGAGATATGGAATGAGTTTGTGAAACTCGTTAAGGTTAAAGAGCAAAAAAGTGCACTGTATTTAATTTGGTATTCTCCCTGGATGGCCGCAGGATCATCAACCTTTATTAATTCGATATTAAAGAAGATCGGATTGAAGAACGCAATTCATTACCAACCTCGATACCCTGAACTTTCACAAATTGACATTAGGGAATTAAGTCCGGATTTGATTTTTCTTTCTTCAGAGCCTTATCCATTTAAAGAAAAGCATGTAGAAGAGCTTCGCGAAATTTCCCCCGCTTCAAAAATTATGCAGGTAGATGGTGAAATGTTTTCATGGTATGGCAGTAGGCTACTCAAAGCCCCAGCATATTTGAAAGATGTTATTGCTGAAGTGAATGGGTAAGTACGTGAGGAGGTGAGGAAGTAAGTAAGTGAGGAAGTAAGGAAGTAAGCCCTCTTCACTGCCTCACCTCCTCACCTCCTCACTTCTAATACATCTTCCCAAAACTTAGGATACGATTTCTTCACAACCGAATGGTCATCAAACGTAACATCCATCAAGCAAGAAAGTGGGGCAAAGGCCATTGCCATGCGGTGATCTTTGTAGGTGGAAAAACTAACAGATTCGGGTAAGTGCTTAGATGGAATAAGAATCCATTGGCTATCTGCCTCAGTTAATGTAGCTCCAATCTTTTTCAGTTCCTGTTGCAAAGCCAGTATGCGATCGGTCTCTTTGATACGAAGACTTTCAAGTCCGGTAAATGTGGCCAATATTCCCTTAGCAGCGCAAACCACAGCAATGGTCTGGGCGAGGTCTGGGCAATGAGTAAAGTCCCACGAGAATTCAGCCCGGCTTTCTTTTTTCCTGAGTAATAAATCATTCGCATTGGGCTCGGCTATCACACCCAGTTGTTCCATCATATCAACAATTATCCTGTCGCCCTGAAGGGACCGGAGGGCAATTGAAGGAAGGATAATAGTAGCTTGTTTTGCCAGGGCAACAAAGGCAAACCAATAACTCGCTGCCGACCAATCTGCTTCTACCGTGTATTCAGTGGGCTTGTACAATTGATGGGTTATACCAATCGAGTTTGATTCAATGGTGACTTCAACCCCAAACTTTTTCATTAGAGATGCAGTCATTTGTATGTAGGGCAGACTTCCAACTTTCCCCTCCAGTTTGAGGGTGAGCCCTTTAGGCAAAATGGGGGCAATCATCATCAGCGCAGAGATAAACTGACTGCTTACATCGCCTCTTGCATTCACCTCGGCTGATTTTTGGGTAAAGGGTCCTCTTATGCTTAGCGGAGGAAATCCCTCTTTTTCAGTATAGGTAATCGAAGCCCCAATTTGTTTTAGTGAATCCACCAGGATTCCAATGGGTCTTTGCTTCATTCGATCGGAACCTGTTATAATGACCGTATCAGTTGAGGTTACAGCGCTGTATGCAGTAATAAAACGCATTACCGTGCCGGCATCTTCAGCATTAAGAATATCTCCCTTAGCAGCTAACAGCCGTTGCATCACAACCGTATCATTAGCTTCAGATAGATTATGGATAGGAGTTTGGCCTCCCGCCAGGGCATGAATAATGAGTGCACGGTTACTCAGACTTTTCGAAGCCGGTAAATAATGGATTTTACCTTCGATGGTATCCTTCCTAATAAGTGTTAGTGATGAACTCATTCGTGATGGTAAGGCAAAATACATTTTGTCAAGAAATTTTCGGTGGAGATGAAACAATTAACGGTCAAATCAAGTTATTTTGTAGTATGAGTACCACTCGTAAAATAGCCATTGGTATAGGACTGGCATCAGGCGCTCTTTTAGCTGCCTGGTTGTTGACAGGAGACCGCAAAAAGAAGACTAAGGAGTTCATTACTAAGAAAGCCGAAGACTTGAAAAAAACCTTCAAAAAGGAGTTTAAGGATTTCGATGATTCTGATGTACACTATGTCTGATAATTGCGATAGTAAACAAGAGCCTGTTCTACCTCAGCGGGACTGATTTCAACATCCCAGCGGGCACTCCCTACTTCATTTAAGAGTGCACATAGAATTTTATTCCCTTTATTTTTCTTGTCCTGATAAGTCAACTCAAGAATTAGTTTGATTTCCTTTTCACTAAAGGTGAGCCTCCCGAAGACGGTGAAAATATATTCGGCAATCTGATTCAGTGAGGCTTCTGCCAGCATCCCTTTCTTAAATGCCAGGTAACTCTCGGCTATGAGCCCGGCAGCAACGGCCTCACCATGCATGATTTTATAATTGTTCGATAAGAAATAACTCTCTATGGCGTGACCAATAGTGTGCCCGGCATTGAGTATTTTCCGTAAGCCCGCTTCTCGGGGATCTTGCCTGGTAACCTTACTCTTAAACTCAATAGAATGTTTAACCAGTTCTTCCCAATTCTGTTGATCTATACTTTTAGAAGAAATTTTTTCCCAAAGGGTAGCGTCAGAAATCAATGCGTGTTTAATGATTTCAGCAAATCCGGATCGAAGTTCTTCAGCGAGTAAGGTTTTTAAAAAACCAGCGTAAATCAACGTAAGTGAAGGTTGCTGAAAAACCCCGATATGATTTTTATAAGCGTTAAAATCGATGCCAAGCTTGCCACCGATGCTTGCATCGGTTTGGGCTAACAGGGTGGTTGGAATTAAAATAAAATCAATACCTCTTTTAAAAGTCGCAGCACAAAACCCACCCATGTCGCCTAATACACCACCACCCAAAACAACCAGACACGAATGCCTGTCAAAAGTTAAGTCGGTTAGTTTTTGCCAGAT
>JAKEEN010000260.1 GCA_022616575.1 Flammeovirgaceae bacterium | reverse complement strand
AGCAAACTAATCAAAACAAAAACGTAAGTATGATGTTTAGCTAATCTTTATGCACTCTTCCCGGGTTCTCCTTTACAAAACCTTCCCAGGTTTTAGACTTTGGCTGATGATTACTTTTCTGATAGTGATGACAAAGGGCGACAGCCAAAGCATCCGTAGCATCCATCAGTTTGGGTGCCTCTTTTATTTTGAATTGCATGACTAACATCTTAGCCACCTGTTCTTTGCTGGCATTTCCATTTCCCGTTACAGATTGCTTTACTTTTTTTGGGGCATATTCAATTATTGGGATTTCCCGATGCAATGCGGCCGACATCGCTACTCCCTGAGCGCGACCAAGTTTTAACATGGATTGAACGTTCTTGCCAAAGAAAGGCGCTTCCAGGGCAACTTCATCAGGATTAAACTCATCGATTAAACCAAGCACGCGGTCAAAAATCTTTTTCAGTTTTAGTTCATGCCCTGCGTATTTCCTTAAATGGATAACACCAAACTGAAGCAAGTCAATTTTTGATGAGCGAACACAGATAATTCCATAACCCATTACGTTCGTTCCCGGGTCAAGGCCGAGAATAATTTTTTCCTTAATCACTTTTCCCACGCGTGAAAGTTAGACAGGCGCTTTCATATTCAAAAATGTCGGGTATTTTCGCGCTGTGTCTGCTGCTTACATTGCTCTGAGTTCCCTTTACCTTTTTTTGGTTGTCATTCTGATTACTGGATGGAGAAAATCACTGCGAAAGACCAGGGCTCAGGAGAAAGTAAAAAACCGGATCACGGTTATTGTGCCGATCAGGAATGAGCCCGAGAACCTCCCCGCCATTTTAACGGATCTTCAAAATCAAGATTACCCTGCTTTTGAAGTAATTGTTGTGGATGACCATTCAACGGATCCGATTAAACCAGTATGGAGGGATCATAGAATAAGATGTATCCTGAATAGTGGACAAGGAAAAAAACGGGCCATCACAACGGGCATCGAAGCTGCAACAGGAGATATTATGGTGACAACCGATGCAGATTGCCATGTTAATAAGGAGTGGCTGTCGACTATCAATTCATACTTTTCTTCTGAAGGAACCATTCTTGTATTTGGCGGTGTACGCATTGATCCTGCTAACTCGTTCTTTGGAAAGCTGCAATCCATTGAATTCACCAGCCTTATAGGTTCGGGCGCGGCAACGTTGTCACTGGGTTTTCCTTCTATGTGCAATGGCGCAAATATCGCCTTTCGAAAGCGTGTTTTTGATGAGGTTAATGGCTATAGCGGAAATGAACACATCGCTTCTGGCGATGATGAATTTCTTCTTCGCAAGGTTTTTGAAAAATACCCATCAGGAATAAAATTTATGCCTTCACCCGAAAGTGTGGTTTCAACCAAGCCTCATATAAACATCAAACACCTGATAAGTCAGCGAATACGATGGGGGAGTAAGTGGCGGATACATAAGGATATAGCCACCCGGTTGCTTGCTTTTTTTATTTTTCTTTTTCAATTAAGCATGTTAGTGCTTCCAATTGCTGTGGGGTTTAATTGGCTTACGCTGAGTTTAGCAGGGTTGATACTGGCGGGTAAATTTATAGTAGAGTATATTTTCCTGAAAAGTGTCGCGCAATTCTTGAGTGTTCGTTGGAGTTGGATGGCATTTGTTACTCTTCAGGTCATCTATCCTGTTTACGCTGTCACTATAGGCATCCTTTCAAATTTTGTTCACCCTACCTGGAAGGAAAGGAGAATCTGATAAATTTATTTTCCTGCCCGTGGTGAGGCGAAAGTGTTTTGTAAGTTACCTTTGCATCAATGTCGGATTCACTGAAACGCAAAGTCGAAATTAAAGAGTTGGAACTCAACTCATTGCTTGAGGTTACACAGGCTATCAACAGCAATGTGCCTGAAGAGTCCCTTTATAAAATGTACAATTTCATATTAAGGTCCAATCTTAACATTAAGAAACTGGCGCTTTATGTATTTGACGAGATATGGAGTTGTAAAGGCAGTTTTGGCACCAGGAATAGTTTTCTAAAAATAAAACTGCCTGATCATTTAAGGGCCGTGAATGAAGTCATTAAGCTGCATGAAGTTGATAGTGATTTTGAGGAGTTCAACTTACTGGTTCCTGTTAATCATAAAAAAGAAACACTGGCCCTGGTTTTTGTTGGTGGCCTGGATAATCTGGATTTTCAATATGAAAACCAGGATGGAATAAAATTCCTTCAGGCTTTAAGTAATATCATAATTGTTGCTGTCGAAAATAAAAAGCTGGCCCGCAGGCAACTGGAACAAGAAGCTTACCGCAAAGAATTGGAGATTGCCAGCGATGTTCAGCAGTTTTTGTTTCCCGACAAACTCCCTAATACTGACCGCCTTCGAATTGAAGCGAGCTATCTTCCGCACGACCGCGTTGGTGGTGATTACTACGATTATATTCCGATTAATAAAAATCAATTTTTGGTTTGTGTTGCCGATGTAAGCGGCAAAGGAATCCCCGCGGCCCTGTTGATGTCGAACTTTCAAGCCTCGTTAAGAACGTTGCTTCGCCAGACTCCTAATCTTCGTGATATTGTGGAGGCATTAAATTTTCAGGTAATGGAAAATGCGAAGGGTGAAAAGTTCATTACTTTTTTTGCGGCTATTTATGACATTGCCCTTAAGACTATGATCTATGTGAACTCTGGTCATAACCCGCCAATAATATGGCAAAACGGTAAAGGCATTCAACTTTTGCAGGATGGTTCTACTGTACTGGGTGCCATGCACCCACTGCCTTTTCTAAATGAGGGTTTTATTACAGATCTGGAAGATTTTCTTTTGTTTTGCTATACTGATGGACTTACAGAAACTGTCAACGAAGACGGAAAAGAGTTTGGCCAGGAATCTTTATTAGCCTACTTCAATGATAAAGTGAACCTGTCAAAAGATTTGCGCACTATCCACCATGATATTATTGTGAACCTTGATTTGTTCAAAGGCCGGAAAGGGTATCATGATGACATT
>JAKEEN010000259.1 GCA_022616575.1 Flammeovirgaceae bacterium | reverse complement strand
GTTGTGAAGGAGAACTTGTATACAACCGATCTCGATGCTGTAAAAGCCAATAAAGATGTTCGGTTAAAATTCTATAAGGGTGACCATCCGGCCGCTACCTGGATTCAAATCGATAGGCTGTTTATGCCGGATTATAACCTGGAGGTGGAAGTGGTTGCTGTTATTGGAAATTAGATATTCAAGCCTCGAATCTCGAGCTTCTGAACTCTCTCATTTCGTTTGAAATGGTATAAGAAGACGATGACAGATGTAAAGGCTGGCTTCGGATTGTCTTTGATTTCCAAAGCTACATCCATCTCGGCTTTTGCAATACCTCTCAAATTAGTAAGGGCTTGCAGCTTTACTCTTAACCTTACTTCCTGATTTACCAATACGGGTTGGTTGAATTTGAGTTTCTCAATACCATAGTTTACCAGCATTTTTACATTTCTGATGTCAGCAATCTGTTCCCACAAATAGGGAACTACAGAGAGTGTCAGGTACCCATGCGCAATCGTGCTCTTAAATTGACTTTCTGTAGCCGCCCGCTGAGGATCGGTATGGATCCATTGATGATCAAGGGTCGCTTCAGCAAACTTGTTGATTTGTTCCTGGTTAATTTTCAGATACTCAGAGACCCCCAGTTCTTTACCTACGTGTTGTTCAAACTCTGCGAAGTTGTTGACGGTGAATTTCATTCTTTGTCCGTTAATAGTTTAATAGTTAATCGGGGGCATGGGTCAGGTGTGCGCAAAGCGAATCAGTTTAATCGTTATCCGTTAATCGGGGGTGTGAGTATTGGGCAAGGAGGTGAAGAATATTTTCGTTAACCTCAGCACATGCCCTTAACACTGGCACACCTTAACGATTAACTGATAACTAAATATCAATATGGTAAATATCGGTTTCATTTCGCTGGATTCCTTGCACAAAAAAGCCACCTGGCTCAGGAATTTCTTCGACAAGATCGAAGACCTTACAGGTTGAGGGCAGGCCGGTAAATACCAATAAGAAATTATACACCGCCTGATCCGGTATCATGGTCCATTGTGGAGCAAACGAAATGTTTTCTGTGTGTACAAGGCTTGACCGTGCTCCGCTGAAGCGATCAATCAGAAAAGTGGCCTTCCATATTCGGATCAGCATGTCCTTGAATGTGTTATTGAAATAACAGTGTACATAGACATACGAATCGTCTAGCTGCTCGTGCTTAACGGTAGTAAGAACCTCCGTATCTACTTCAGGTTTGATTGAAGGAGGAGAGGTGATGGTACTATTCTCCTTCATCTGAATCATTAATAATCCCCAAGTGTTTCTTCCAGTTGAGCCATGGCTTTGGCAAACTCATCATCGTTTGGGGCAACGCCATGCCACTTATGGTGGCCTTCCATAAAATCAACACCCTTGCCCATAACCGTTGTCATCAGGTTGAGAACGGGCTTTCCTTTTTTAGCCAGGCTTTTTGCCCGTTCCAGGCCATTGATCACTTCTTCAAGGTCATTTCCATTGAATTGTTGCACTTCCCATCCAAAGGCGGTCCACTTTGCTTTTAGGTTGAGGGACATAATTTCATCTACCGGACCATCAATTTGTTGCCCATTTACATCAATAGTAGCGATCAGGTTATCTACTTCATGGTGGGCTGCATACATAGCCGCTTCCCAAATTTGTCCTTCCTGTTGCTCTCCATCGCCCATCAGTACATAAACAAATCGGTCATCATTATTTAGCTTTTTTGATTGAGCGGCTCCTACTGCAACCGACAAGCCTTGACCCAACGATCCTGAAGCAACCCGAACTCCAGGTAAATGTTCATGCGTGGCAGGATGCCCCTGTAATCTTGAATTAATGAATCGAAAAGTGGAAAGTTCCTTAACATCGAAATAGCCAGACCTTGCCAGCGTTGAGTACCAAACAGGTGAGATATGCCCGTTGGATAAAAAAAACAAGTCTTCTCCCTTACCCTCCATGTTAAATTTTGGATCGTGTTTTAGTATATGAAAGTAAAGGGCTACGAAATATTCAGTGCAACCGAGCGAACCACCAGGGTGGCCTGATTGGCAGGCATGCACCATACGCACAATATCCCTGCGGATTTGAGAAGTTAGTTTTTTAAGATGGTTTAAGTCTGGTTGGCTCATAGTTATGGAAATTCTTCAGTCTCGGCACGAGCCGATGGAGCCGCGAAGATGGTTGAATTTTAGAAACCCTGCAAAGACCAATTCCGCCTTGTTTAAACTTTTCCATTTCAGTCATTTAATAACTGGCAATGGTCATTAAATAGAGCCGTGGATATGGTAAAATCAAAACCCGGTGCACCATTTACTACTACCCGCCCAATCCAACTACTTCAATCTCTGTTCTGCGATTAATAGCTCTTCCGCCTTCTTCATCATCGTTGGAGACGATTGGCCGCTCAGAACCAAAACCCTTGGCACCTACCCGACCTTGATCGATTCCCTTGGAGACAAGAAAATCCACCACTGAAGTCGCCCGCTTGAGCGATAACGTTTTATTGGATGCCGCATCACCGGTATTATCGGTGTGGCCATTGATCTGAACCTTCAATTCAGGATTATCTTTTAATAGAGAATAGAGTTTTTCGGCTTCGGTGAGCGATTGATCCTTCAGGTTGAACTTTCCGATGTCAAAGAAGATATTTCTAAGCACCACTTTTGATCCAACTTCGGTTCGAACCATGATAATGTGAGTATCTAACTCCTGGTACTCGGCAAACTTAGGCACACTGAAGTTGATGGAGTTGAAAAGATAGCCCACACATTCTGTGGCCACACCATAGTTACCGCCATGGGGAATAATTAACTCAAAATCGCCCGATTCCGGATCAGAAAATATCTTTGATAACACCTTCCCGGTTTCATTGTCAACCAATGAAATAGTAGCGGCCAGTGGAGCCGCATCCGATTCATCAATAACTTTTCCCCGGAGTATGGTTACTACTTTTTGGTCTCTTAGCTTTTGTACAGAAGCATCAATAAAGTTTTCCTTAACCGGTTTTTTCTTTTCTACCTTAACAACCGGTGGAGGCGGCTTGGGCTTGTATTTGGGTTCTAAAAATTTAATGGAATAAATATCAACACCTCCCTGGCCCCCTTCCTTTACAGTTGAGTAATAGGCAGTCTTTTTATCAGGGGATACATTGAAAAAACCATCGTACTCCCATAAATTAATTGGATAGCCTATGTTTTCGGGTTTTGTCCATTTGCCACCTTTCAATTCACTTACAAATATGTCGCTATTGCCGAGGCCACGGTGGCCGTCTGAGGAAAAGTAAAGTGTAACGCCATCATAATGTATGAAAGGCGAATCTTCATTGCCTGGTGTATTGATTTTTTCACCCAGGTTCACAGCCTTTCCCCATTGCCCTTTGCTATCGAGTTCGCATACATAAATATCAAGTTCACCATAACCACCATCGCGGTTGCTGGCGAAATACAATTTCTTACCGTCAGTAGACAGACTGGCGCAGGTTTCCCAGAAGAGCGCTGTATTGATATTTTTATTTAATGGCTTGGGCTCTGTCCAGTCGGTGCCATCAAATGTTGAGGTGTAAATATCACCCGCACCTAACTCTGAATATAAAAAGAGTGTCTTCCCATCGGGCGAAAGCGAAGCAGCCGCATCATTAAACCGGGTGTTAATGTTGTTGCTGATTTTTTTCGGTGCCCCCCATCGTCCATTTACTTTGTTAATCACATAAACATCTTCCGGACTTTCAGCCGACTTAGGATTATCGATCCGGTTGGATGTAAAAATCAGCGTGTTTCCATCGGCAGAAAGAATGGGCGAGTGCTCGTTGAATGAGGTATTAATCTCCGTAAGGTTTTCAATAATCACGTTAAGCTCATATTCCCGAAGTGAATCTGCTACATGGCACTCAGAAATTTTAGCATCGGCTATTTCTGCTACTTGCGGATTGTTTTTCTTGAAAGCTTCAAAATGAGTTATGGCTTTTTTAAACTCATTAGTGTTTTGAAAAGCGATACCGAGATGATAATCTATTTTTGGATTGATAGCCGGATTTAAACGATACGCTTTATCAATGTAGGCTGCTGCTTTCGACTTGGTGTCTGAATAGAGGTAAGCCAGGCCTAATTTAAAATTAAGGGTTGCCTCATCGGGGTTAATAGCCAGGGCATCAGCGTATGCTTTAATGGCATTCTTATAATTTTTTTTTGATTGGTATTTATCGCCAGTAGCGATCAATTCTTTAACTGACTGGCCATAGGCAACGATAAAGCCGCCTACTATGAAAATAGATGCCAAGAATGCCCTGCTCATAGACGAATAAGAACGTGTTTTAAATGTCTACAAGCTTACAAAAACGATACCGTAATTATTTTCCTAATTCGGTAAGAACATTACATAACCCATCTTAAACTGTGATTTATGTGATGGACTATGATTGTCTTAACCGTGATGCTTATGATTGTTGTGATGGGCTATGAGTATTCATATTTATTATCACCATGTGGATCATGGCAATCACAAAAATCACAGTCAGACTATGATTTTGCCCTTTTCTTCACCGGTTTTTTGGTCACCTTCTTTGCAGGTTTAGAATTTTTCTTAGCAGGCTTGGCTGATGAACGTTTAGAAATGGGTTCTTTTAAAATCTGACTGGTATGATTTCTGGTGTCAACTTTTTCGATGACTTCATCTATAATTCCGCTTTCATTAATCAGGAAGGTAGCTCGTGCCGTACCCATGTATTTTCTCCCATACATAGATTTCTCAATCCACGTTCCAAAAACTTCGTGCAGCTTTTTGCCAGTATCAGCCAGCAGGCGGAACGGAAGCTTTTCCTTAGCAATAAATTTTTGGTGTAGTTTTTCATTATCGGTACTAACTCCCAATACCTCATAGCCTTGCTTTTGAAGCACTTTATAATTATCGCGAAGGTTACAGGCCTCAGCTGTGCACCCGGAGGTCATATCTTTTGGATAGAAGTAGAGAACTACTTTCTTTCCTTTCAGGTCCGCAAGATTTACGGCTTTACCATCCTGATCATTTACTGAGATATTGGGTACTTTGTCTCCCGCTTTTAGCATATGTTATATAATTTTTGATTTGAATATCTCTTTATTCCCTGCATTATCAAACATCACCAATTCAAAATCGCCCTTTAATGGTTCTTTCTTGTTGAGTTTTTCTGACATAAGTATCC
>JAKEEN010000258.1 GCA_022616575.1 Flammeovirgaceae bacterium | reverse complement strand
TCTACTATTTATTGGGCGCCAACACCCTGGCTGCCATGTCGTATGCTGCGGCTCCTCAGTGGTTTTGGGAAGGAGATGCTGTGGCCACCGAAACAGCCTTTACAAAAAGCGGTCGTGGCAGGATTCCAAATTTCGGGGTAGTATTTAAAGCCAATTTGCTCGAAGGAAGAAAGTTCAACTACCACAAGCAATACCTGCGTTCGTACAAGCACAATATTCCTGACCATTATGTTTTTGGGTATCACATGGTGAATTACCTGAGAGAAAAGACCGGTGATGCAGCGGTGTGGGGAAAAATCACAAAGCGTTCATGGAGTGTTCCGTTTATTCCGTTTGCTTTTTCAAATGCGGTGAAGAAAGAGTCAGGCATGTACGTTACCAAACTATACGAAAGCATGGTGAGTGATCTGACTAAAAGGTGGAAAGAAGAAATGGAAGCTATGCAGTTCACACCTTTTGAAAGTGTGAATCAAAGAAAATCGAGCGCCTATACAGATTATTTGTATCCGCATCAGCTTGAGAATGGTGATGTGTTGGCAATGCGAAGAGGTATTGGTGACATTGAAGAGTTTGTCAATATTCAAGGTAGCAAGCCAATAAAATTATTTACCCCCGGCATCATGAATGAAACGGGCATGATCAGCGTACGTAAGGATAAGATCGCCTGGAATGAATTTCACTATGATCCGAGATGGGGTGTAAGAAACTACTCAGTGATTAAAGTGTACGACATCAATACAAAGCAACTTACTGTAGTGTCAGAAAAATCACGGTACGGAGGGGCAGCACTGTCCCCGGATGCAACACAGGTTGCCACTGTGCGAACTGACACGGACTACAAACATGCGTTGATTATTATCGATATCAATTCAAAGCGGATTGTAAAAGAGTTTTCAAATCCTGAGAATGCGTTTTATGCGATGCCCCGCTGGTCGGATGATGGAAGCAAAATAGTCGCTTTAAAAATTACCAAACCTGGTAAAAGTGTAGTAAGTGTTTCAATGCAAGGTGAAGAGTCTGTTCTTCTTCCGGAGAGCAATGAAAATGTCGGTAATCCGGTATTGAATGGAAATTATTTGTTCTTCAATTCACCCGTAAGCGGCATCGATAATATTTACACAGTTGATTTAACTTCTCTCCAGCGCTTTCAGGTAACCAGTAGTAAGTATGGAGCATATAATCCATCCATTTCAAACGATAGAAAATTTATTTTTTACAATGAACAGACAAAAGATGGGATGGATGTGGTTAAGATTCCATTTGATCCTTCCTCATGGCAGGCCTATGAAGTAAAACCGGAAGCAAAAAGTTTTTATCAGCACCTGGTGGAGCAAGAGGGGAGACCAAACTTGCTTGACTCGATTCCTCAACAAGAGTTTGATCAAAAGAAGTATTCCAAACTTAAAGGGCTCGTTAATCCTTATAGTTGGGGGCCATTTTTCAATAACTCATTCACAGCAATTGATGTTGGAATCACTTCGAAGGATGTGCTAAGTACAACAACAATAAATGCCGGGTATCGATATGATTTGAATGAGCGCACAGGTCAAACTGCATTTTCACTAAGCTTTCAAGGTTGGTTTCCAATTTTTGATTTTTCATTTTCTGACGGAGACAGGGAAATAGATGAGGGTGACTTATTGTATGGAAAAATTATCGGTCCAGACACTGTTGCAGTCATTGAAAATCTAACTTTCAAATGGCATGAAAGAACTGTAGAAACAGGGTTGAGAATACCATTGGTTACAACCCGATCCAGGTTCATCGGCAATTTTTCAATTGGCAATTCTATTGGATACACTGCTGTATCTGGTTTTCAAAATAGCATTGATGGTGGTGGACGGATCATTCCATCGAATCTCCCGCAATACATATTTCGCGATTATGTAGATAACGGGAAACTGGTTTTCAACCATTTTACAATGACTGGTCAGCGAATTCTTAAACAATCTCGTAGAGACATAAACAGTAAATGGGGCCAGGCATTCTTCCTTGACGCATACGGAGCACCTTTTGGTGGTGATTTTAGTGGGAGTCAATTTTCATTTTATGGACTTGGTTATTTTCCAGGCATGTTTAAGCATCATTCCATTTGGGGTTATTGGGGTTATCAATCATCCAAGATTGAGAGGGCTGTGATTAGTTCAGGGCAAGGGTTGAATAATTATATCTTTAGAAATGAAATTCCATTGCCTCGAGGTCAATCTATTTCAAGAGCTGAGAAATTCTATTCTATGTCGGCTAACTATACCTTACCTGTTTGGTATCCAGATATTGCTATCGGACCATTATTGAATATTCAACGCATCCGCTTCAATGGGTTTGTTGATTATGGATTCGGCAGCAACCCCACTTTTGGTACATCACAAACTTATCTTTCAACCGGATTTGAAGCCAAATGCGACTTTAACATCTTCCGATTTTTACCCCAGCTAAACATGGGCATCCGCTACTCGTATGGCATTGATCCGGCTGTTACCAAAGTTGAAATCCTTATCGGAACCTTCAATTTTTAGTGCTTGAATATCCCTCGATTTAACCCTATTTTTGACCTCTTTAAATTTTAAATTGTAAATCGCCTACCGTCAGGCAGGCAGGTAATTCGTAAATTGTAAATCATAAATCTGAAAATGGCTGAAATAGTACGAATGCCCAAGATGAGCGATACCATGACAGAAGGGGTCATCGCCAAATGGCACAAGAAAGTAGGGGATACCGTGAGGTCGGGCGAGCTTATGGCCGAGATCGAAACGGACAAGGCAACCATGGATTATGAATCCTTCAATGATGGTACGGTACTTTACCTGGGCGCCAAAGAGGGTGGAACAGTGAAGATTAATGATGTTTTGGCTATTGTAGGTAAGAAAGGAGAAGATTATAGCGCTTTATTGGCTGGTGCATCTAATGCAGCTGCCAGCGGGGGTAAAGTTGAGGAACCACAGTCGGCTCCCGTAGTAGCAGTTGCTTCGGCCCCTGCCATTGATACCTCCGGCATTAAAGCAGAAATCGTATTAATGCCCAAGATGAGTGACACGATGAGTGAAGGAGTGATTGCTGCATGGCATAAAAAAGTAGGCGATACCGTAAAATCCAATGAGCTTCTTGCTGAGATTGAAACCGATAAGGCAACGATGGAGTATGAATCGTATAACGCAGGTACATTACTCTATGTCGGTGCTGAAGCAGGTAAGGCTGTGAAAGTGAATGATGTGTTGGCAGTCATAGGTGAGAAAAATGCGGATTGGCAAACCTTATTAAAGGCCCACCAGGCTAAAGCAGGGGGAGCTTCAGCCACATCTCCCAAACAAGAAGTTAAACAAGAGTCAATAACCTCTGCTTCTGTTGCACAAAGTGTTGCCAGATCAACAACATCCAATGGAAGAATCAAGGCTTCACCGCTGGCGAAAAGGTTGGCAAAAGAAAAAGGTTACGACATTTCTCAAATACAAGGATCCGGAGAAAACGGCCGCGTTACAAAACAAGATGTAGAAAACTTCAAACCTGGGTCAGCACCGGTTGCTAAAGGTACCGGAGCATCAGCGCCCGTAGTATTGCCCCAGGTAGTGGGGCGGGAGAGTTTTGAAGAAGTACCTGTGTCGCAGATGCGCAAGACCATTGCCAAGCGACTTGCTGAAAGCAAATTCACTGCTCCGCATTTCTACCTGACCATGGAAATCAATATGGACAGAGCCGTTGAAGCTCGCAAGAGTATCAATGAGGTGAGTCCGGTGAAGATTTCTTTTAATGACATGGTGATTAAAGCTACTGCGACTGCATTGCGTCAACATCCTGATGTGAATGTTTCATGGCTGGGTGATAAGATGAGAAAGAATCATCACATCCATATTGGTGTAGCGGTTGCCGTAAAAGACGGACTGCTTGTGCCGGTTGTGCGATTTGCTGATAATAAATCACTGTCACACATCGCTACTGAGGTGAAAGATCTTGCTCAAAAAGCACATGATAAAAAACTTCAACCCAGCGACTGGGAAGGAAGCACCTTTACTATTTCCAACCTCGGTATGTTCGGCATTGAAGAATTCACCGCTATTATAAATCCTCCTGATGC
>JAKEEN010000257.1 GCA_022616575.1 Flammeovirgaceae bacterium | reverse complement strand
CATAAAAAAGATTGGAGACAACACCGTTTTTAATCAGGTCCATTTTCTTTCTGGCCTGACCATCTCCCGACCAGGGTGATGCTGGAACTTCATCATTCCAAGGATCGGTGTAAATGTTGACACGTTCGTCAACAATCTTTTCTCCCAGCTTTGTGCCACCACCTTTCTTTGCATAAAAACTACGGCCCTCATCGGCCTGTCGGGCATTCATATTGAGCATAAGGCGGAGCAAATCCGCGGAAGCGGAAGCTTCCAACACAACGGTGTATTTGCCTGGCTCTATCGCTTTTGGATTGCGGGACAACAATGCTTTATCTATGGCCTTTCGTGAAGTTTCGCCAGCATTCAGTTTACTTATATCTGTCAGGTCTTTGGCAGCCCAACCTGAGCCTGTACCATCATTGCTGCGCATGGTTACCGTGAAGTCAACACTGGTTGATTTATTATAAGCAAACAGACCTTTGTTATTCATAATGGCGCTAAAACCACTGCTGTCTTCCAGGTAACCCGCAGCAGTTACATCTTTTGAAACAGCTGGGTTAATACTATCGGCTGCGGCCTGTGCCCTATACTCAGGAGTGATTTTAGCGGTTGCTTCAGCGAAGGTCTTGGAGTCGCCCCCATAGGTTTGTTGTGGAAGCGGCTCCATAAACTCCGGATTCTCAGGAGCGAGTTGTGCCAACTCTTCCGAGCGTCTCACAATTTTCTCTAACGAGGCATCGTCAAATTCATTAATTGTGGCTGAGCCCGACTTCTTACCATAATACGATTGGACACCCAACACGATATTATTGTTTTCACCCGCAGTGGATACGCTATTGCGTGCATATCGGATGTTACCCCGGTTATTTCCATTCAGACTTACCGAGCATCCATCCGCTTTGGAGAAACTCACTACTTTTTCAAGTATCTTCTTTGCTTCTTCTTTTGAAAGTATGGCCATATCTTTTGTCGTTATCAGTTAATAGTTATCAGTTATATTTCTTTAACATATAAGTTATCCAGTTACCTTTTAACAGATAACTGATAACCTCTAAATATTTCTTCCTGTGTTAATTACATTGATACCGTTAAAGCGGGCAGTCGCTGAACCGTGAGAAACTGCATTGGATTGTCCCGGTTGTCCTTTGCCATCATTGAAAGCTCCGCCTAAGCGGTAGTCACGTTGATCGCAGATTTGAACACACGAGTTCCAGAAATCTTGTGAGTTAGCCTGATAGGCAACGTCCTTTAGCATGCCCTCAATTTTTCCATTTTTAATTTCGAAAAATAAGACACCCCCAAACTGAAAATTATAACGTTGCTGGTCGATGGAGAAAGAGGAATCTTTTACGATGTAAATTCCTTTCTCAACACCGGCAATCATTTGTTGTGGAGTCAAATCTTCTTTACCTGGTTGCAATGAAACATTGGGCATGCGTTGAAACTGCACATCTGCCCAGCTCTGCGAATAGCAACAGCCATGTGATTCTTGCTTGCCGATAATATGCGCCTGATCGCGAATAGCCTGGTAGTCAATCAAAATACCATCTTTGATCAAATCCCACGATTTGCATTTTACACCCTCATCATCATAGCCAACAGCACCGAGTGAACTCACTTCCGTTTTATCCGCCCTAACATTTACAATCTTACTACCGAAGTTGAATTTTTTAGATTCCCATTTATCTAATGTCAGGAAGCTGGTGCCAGCATAGTTAGCCTCATAGCCAAGTACACGATCGAGTTCTGTAGGGTGGCCTACAGATTCATGAATGGTGAGCCACAAATGAGAGGGCTCTAGTACTAAATCATATTTTCCAGGCTCAACTGATTTTGCGGCAATCATTTGTTTAACCTGTTCGGCTGCTAAACCTGCATCTTCTATAATATCGTATGATTTGTTGTAAAGAGTGATGCCACCCGGAGCCTGAATTTTATCTTCAGAACGTGCATCAAGATACTCATACCCCAACCCCATCGGGGCACTGAAGGAGGTACGTGTTTTAAACTGACCGGACTGACGGTCGGTCATCGTTACGGCAAAACCAGGTTGTATTCTGTAAATGTCTTGATCGATGTAAGAACCTTCGGAGGAAGCAAAATATTTTTGCTCATTCACCATAAAAATCTGGCTGTTGACAAAAGAGGCTCCTTTTTCCAGTGCCTTGGCATTGGCGGCCATCAGTAAATCCACCTTGTCTTTTACTAGGATTTCAAAACCGTTTTTCTTGATGGGTGTCTTCCAGCTTACTTCACCATGCGAAGGACAGGAGGCAAGCCGAACAGGTTCTTTTTGAAATTTTGAATTTGCTTTAGCGATGGCAACGGCTCTTTCGGCCGCACGTTTTATTCCATCCGGTGTCACGTCATTGCTGGCGGAAAATCCCCAGGTACCGTTTACAATTACGCGAATGCCTGTTCCGAATGACTCTGTATTTACAATGTTTTGAACTTTCTTTTCACGCGTAATCACAAACTGGTTAAGATATCTCCCAATGCGCACATCGGTATAGGTTGCACCCAAAGCTTTGGTAGTATTGAGGGCAATATCAGCCAGTTTCTTTTTCTGGCTAGTATCCATGGGCGGATCAAGCAAGCGTTGCAGATCAACTTCATTGGCAAGCGAAGTGAAGGGTAACATCATACCACCCGCACTTAAACCCGCCATCTGAATAAAATCTCTTCGTTTCATCTTTTTTCTGTTATCGGTTATCAGTTATCAGTTATCAGTTAATTGTTCATCAGTTGATGATGGTTTTGCTCTTCTGATTATCAGGTTGCTGACGACTATATATTTCTACCTGTATTGATCACATTCACTCCGTTAAATCTTGCGGTTGAACTTCCATGAGAAACTGCACTGACTTGCGAGGGTTGCCCCTTTCCATCGAAGAATGACCCAAAGAGCCGATAGTCTCGCTCATCACAGATTTTTACGCAGTTATTCCAAAACTCTTGTGTGTTGGACTGGTACGCGACATCATTGAGCATGCCGGCAATTTGGCCGTTCTTAATTTCGTAGAAGACGGTTCCTCCGAATTGAAAATTGTAACGTTGCTGATCTATGGAGAATGAACCACGGCCCGCGATATAAATTCCTTTCTCAACTTCCTTAATCATTTGTTCGCTGGTGTATGGATCTTTTCCGGGTTGTAGTGAAACATTGGGCATGCGTTGAAACTGTACGTCATTCCAGCTTTGTGAATAACAACACCCGTGCGATTCATTCTGTCCAAGAATATGCGCCTGATCACGGATGGCCTGAACATTCACAAATATTCCATCTTTAATTAACTCCCAGCGTTTGCACTTTACCCCTTCATCATCATAACCAACGGCACCTAAAGAACCCGTTTGAGTTTTATCTGCAACAATATTGACAATGCTACTTCCATATTTAAAGCTGCCTGACTTGAGTTTATCGAGCGTGGCAAAGCTGGTACCCGCATAGTTGGCCTCATAACCAAGGATGCGGTCGAGTTCCAGTGGATGACCGACTGACTCGTGAATAGTGAGACCCAGGTGATTAGGTTCAAGTACAAGATCATACTTTCCGGGCTCCACAGATTTAGCTGTGATCATTTCTTTAGCTTGTTGGGCCGCCAGCGTTGCATCCTCAATAATGTCATAGCTGTTTTTATAGAGAATCATTCCTGCAGGCCCCTGAAGTTTATCTTCATTTTTCGGGATCATATATTCATAACCCATGCCCATCGGGGCACTCATAGCATCACGTGTTTTGAACTTACCGGATGCACGATCAATTACCGATACGGTAAATGTGGGCCAAATGCGGTGAACATCCTGATCGATATAAGAACCTTCTGATGAGGCAAAATATTTTTGTTCATTAACCTGGAACAAATTGGAGTTAACAAAGCTGGCTCCGTTTTTCAGGGCTGCAGCATTGGCAGACAATAGCAGATCTACCTTTTCAGAAACTTTTACTTCGAATGGATTTTGTTGAACAGGAGTATTCCATGTTACCTCTCCGTACGATTGAACAGGTGCAAGCCTCACAGGCTCCTTCTGAAATTTTGAATTTGCTTTAGCGATGGCAATGGCATGCTCGGTAGCTTTCTTAATTCCATCTTCTGTGACTTCATTGGTTGAGGCAAACCCCCAGGTACCATTGGCGATTACGCGTATCCCTACCCCAAATGATTCGGTGTTGGTAAGATTTTGAACCTTGTTTTCACGAGTGTTGATAAATTGATTGAGGTAGCGCCCAATTCGCACGTCTGCATAGGTGGCGCCTTTTGATTTTGCCGTGTTAAGCGCTGCATCAGCAAGTTGCTTTTTTTGAAGTGTGTCAATAGGTGAGGCGAGCAATGCTTCCAGCGGAACGGGATTTCCCAGCAGATCCATAGGCAGCATCATGCCACCAATGCTTAAACCGGCAAGCTGAACAAAATCTCTTCTTCTCATAAAATAAGTTAAGGTTAACCAGTAGCCTGAATGTACCTAAAACTTATATGATTTAGAAAGTTTAGTTAGTAGCGGATAATTTTTAATGCAAGTGGTTGCAAAATTTCAGATTTCAAATTTACATGGTGGGCGTTCAATCAACCTATCAACAAAATAACGCATCAACGTAACTAAAAGCTCTGCCTGTTCAATTCCGGTATTCGATCAAACAACTTGATTGCCTGCTGAAAAATATTATTGTTTTCATTCAGTATTGGATAGAACCCTTCATTACCCCAAACCCTTCTGCCGATTTGTGCTTTCACGTTTAGTTTAATCAACTCTCTTTTGGTCTTCAGATCAAGACGATCGGGTTTGATACGATTGCGCTGCCCGATAGAAACTAGTTGATCGAGCATTTCATCGCTCACCGTAAAAGTCTTCCGGAAGTTTTCGAGTCCCATTTTCTCCAGTCTCGATTTGTTTTTTTCCGAATATCCGAAAACATATTCCTGAATAGAAGTCGAAGCATACAATTCATTCAAATAAGCACTGGTTTGTGTGGTATCGAGCGGCACAAAATAATCGGGCATAATGCCCCCACCACCATAAACAGTGCGGCCGTTTTGCGTTTTGTACTTCAACGTGTCATTGAATTTGATGCTGTCAGCATGAAAAAATTCTCCATGTTGGTAACGTGTGATAATATCCTGATCGTAATCCTCAATATTATCATACGGCTTTTGAATGGAGCGGCCGCTTGGTGTATAGTAACGCGAAATGGTTAATCGTAATTCGGCACCATCATTCAATTCAAATGTGGTTTGAACTAATCCCTTGCCAAACGATCTCCTGCCAACCACCAGTGCCCGATCATTATCCTGTAAAGCGCCAGCTACAATTTCAGAGGCGGAAGCACTGGCTTCATTAACCAAGACAATCAAATCCCCTGTTTCAAAATCTCCTTTTGAGGTTGCAAACGCTTCCTGATCAAACTTTGAATCTTTGCCTTTGGTGAAAACAATCTTCTTTCCATCGCCCAGAAAATCATCAGCCATGTCGATTGCCATATTCATATAACCGCCCGGGTTGCCCTGCAAATCGAGAATGAGTTTTTTCAATCCCCTTTCGCGCAGCTTGCTAAGTGCTTGTTTAAATTCCTGGTAGGTTGTGGATGTGAACTGATTGATTTTGATGTAGCCGATTTCGTTATTAACCATATAAGAAACATCTACCGAGAACTGTGGGATTTTATCCCTGATAATGGTGTATTCAATTGGCTCCCTTTCGTCCTTTCGCAAAATGGTAACCTGTACCTTACTTCCCCTTGGCCCTTTTAGCAATCGCATCACATCGGCAGAGGTGATACCTACGCTGGCTACATTTTCTCCGTCCACCTGTATGATCCGGTCACCGGATTGGATACCCAATGCTTCTGACGGCCCACCGGAAAGGGGGGTTACCACAAAAATCGTATCTTGAAAAATGTTGAATTCGATTCCAATACCATCAAACCCACCGCGCAAACTTTCATTCGCCTGCGTGGTATCGCGTGCAGGAATGTAAACAGAATGCGGATCGAGCTTACTGAGCATTTTTTCAATGGCTTCGCCAACCAATTCTTCTGTTTTAACATCGTCCACATATTCTTCCTGCAAATAAGTAAGTACTTCGCGGAATTTTTGGACATCCTTGCCCACATTCCCGCTGCTTTGCGGGGTACGCAAACTGGCGCCAATAAAGACACCTGCGGCTATGCCAAGAAATAAAACAAGGGGTAGACGAATCTGGTATTTAGATGCACGGGGCTCACTCATAAAAATTCAGTTAGTTCACTTATAACGCGTAATTTCACTCCGGGTTTGGCCGTTAGAATAACGGTGCATTTTTATGCAATTGTATCTATATTTACAAGATTATGGCCAAAGAAGCGCTGAAAGATAAGCGAATAGCAGAACTCGTGGACGAAAATTATGTTCACGCCTATGTGCTTTACTATTTTGGCATTCATTTCTACGAATATTTTGAACTGACCCTTGAGCAGGTATGCCGGGAACGGGGATTGAAAGTAGAAACTGTGACGAGCGAACTCGAATCGCCCACACATATTAAAGAGACCGACCTGCCACTCATTTCGTATCCGCTGGATTTGATCATTCAGTACCTCAAGCACTCTCACTTTTTGTACATCAAACATAAGTTGCCATATATCGCACGAATAGTTAAAAACTTTAAGGCTGAGCATCCGGACTTTTTTACCATTGAGCGCGATTTAAAATTGGTGTTCCCGATGTTCGTGGAAGATTTTATCCATCATATTTACGAAGAAGAAGATACGCTATTCAACTATATACGCACCCTGGAAAAGGCGGCCCGAAAAGAGTATAATCCATCTAAACTCTATTACCTGCTCGAAAAAAATTCCATGCAGAAGTTTGCCCTGGATCATGAAGTTCATGATGATGAGATGGAAGGCATTCGCAGAATTACAAAAGACTACGCAGTGAAACAGGCCGATCCGCTGCAGATTAAAGTTCTCTACAATGAGCTGAAAGATTTTGAAAAGAGCCTGATCACCCATGCCCGCATCGAAAACGAAATCCTCTTCCCGAAAGCCATGACATTGGAAAACAAAGTGAAACTCGCCTACTTCGAAAAGGTGAAGTTGAATTGAGAGAACTCCCAAATTTTGAATCTTGAATTTTTGAATTTATAACATGGGCCGCGTTATCGCTATTGATTACGGAAAAAAAAGAACCGGTCTCGCGGTAACAGACCCGCTTCGAATTATTGCGACCCCTCTCGATACGATCGAAACCGCGGAACTTCTTACTTTTTTAAAAAACTACTTGCAAAAAGAAGTGGTCGATGAATTTGTCATTGGCATGCCAAAGACGCTGAGGAACGAAGATTCAGAAATTGCCCCATGGGTGAGAAAATTTATCGCAGAACTTCAAAAAACCTTTCCCGGTAAAAAAATTACGGAAGCCGATGAACGCTTCACCAGCAAAATTGCCATGCAAGCGATGATTGCCGGAGGCATGAAGAAAAAGGACAGACAGCAAAAAGGTAATGTTGATAAAATCAGTGCTACGCTTATTCTTCAATCTTTCCTTAGTGCTGTTAATCGTTAAATCGTTATCCGTTAATCGGTAGTGCGCGAATTTTCCTTGATCTCACCTGCTCCTCCGATTAACTATTAACAGATAACAATTAACTTTGCATTTTTAAGAAGCGATGATTTATCCGATTGTAATGTATGGCGACCCGGTGCTGAGGCAAAAAGCAAAAGAAATCGAAAAGGGCACCGATTTAACGCAGTTGATTGAAGACATGTATGAAACGATGCATACTGCCCAGGGTATTGGTTTGGCTGCTCCACAAATAGGCAAATCCATTCGCTTGTTTGTGGTTGACGGCACCGTGCTGGAGAAAGAAGAGGGGATGGAAGATTTCAAAAAAGCATTTATCAATCCTGTACTCGTAGAGGAGGTAGGGCAACCGTGGGAATTTGAAGAAGGCTGCCTGAGTATTCCCAACATTCGTGAAAATGTTTCTCGCAAAGCGCAGGTGCGGATACGCTATTTTGATGAAAACTGGAATCAGAAAGAGGAAAGCTTTGACGGAATGAAAGCGCGTATCATTCAACATGAATACGATCACATCGAAGGAAAATTATTTATAGACTACCTTTCGCCTCTCAAGAAGAAATTATTGAAAGGTAAGCTCACGGATATCAGCAAAGGAGAAGTTGATACCGAGTATAGAATTGCAGTGGCAACAAAGCGCTAGGAAGGAAAATTGAATTGCGAATACTGAGTTGCTAATTGCAAATGATGAATTTTGAATACTCCCGGTATTCCTAATTCTAAATTCATCATTTCTTCTCCGTCACCTCCATTGGTAAATCCTTCAGGCGGGTCCACTCTTGCATGGAGCCATCGTAGAGCTTTATGTTGTAGCCAAGTGCGCGCCCGACAACATAAACCGTACTTGCCGTTTGCCCGATAAAGCAATAGGTTACCAACTCTTTTTCTTTGCCGGCAACTTTTTCAAACAGGGGTGTTATTAAGTCGGTGGATTTAATGGTATTGGTTTCATCCATTAAATCCATGAAGGGAATATTTTGAGATCCTTTAATGTGTCCGAATCTCTGGTAACCGTTTATGGCTTCGCCATCGTAAAAACGCGTTGCCCTTGCATCAACAATAGTTACAGATTGATTGGTTAAATTTTTTGAAACATAATTTTTATCAACAATTACCGGATTAATCGTGGGGCTAAATTTTCCTGCTTTAACTACCGTAGGAGTTGAGGCAACAGCAAACCCTGCTTTTTT
>JAKEEN010000037.1 GCA_022616575.1 Flammeovirgaceae bacterium | reverse complement strand
GTTAAAATAGATTACATCAACAAACCCGAACGCGTGGTAATCGGCAAAGGGATTACAAGACGATTTGCCATTTTATTTCATACGCTCTTTTCCGTTTCGGGTGTTTTAATCGGGTTGTATCTTTCATGGCAGATTGCAGTGGTCAACTTTTTCTCAGCCTTTTTATTATGGCTGTATTCAAACTCGCTGAAGCGGCAGCCTTTCATCGGTAACATTTCTGTGGCTATACTAACTGGTTTGTCTATTTACATTGTGGATGTACTATACAAAACCGGAAACATTTTAATTGTTATTTATGCGGCCTTTGCCTTTTTTATTACGCTGATCAGGGAAATTATTAAAGACATGGAAGACTTGAAAGGGGATAATACATTTGGCTGCAAAACGCTTCCGATTATCTGGGGTGTTCGTAAAACGAAGCAATTCATCTATATAATTATTACCCTGTTTGTATTTTTTGTGGTGATGATTAACCAATCGTTTATCAATTTACCCTTGTATTATTTCCTGGCATTGGTTTTTATACCGGTGCTGATTCTGATTGTTCGCTTAATACGAGCTGATACAGTTCATGATTTTTCATGGCTCAGTGCTTTTTCGAAAGTGATTATGTTGTTGGGAATAATCAGTCTTATTTTTATAAGTTAAAGCGATGAAGAAATTTCGGTTGGCCGTATTCGCTTCTGGAAATGGCAGTAATGCAGAAGAGATATTTTCATTTTTTCAACGGCATCCGGCCATTGAAGTGGCGCTCGTGCTCACGAACAATTCAAATGCAGGTGTACTTGAACGAGCAGAAAAATATTCAATACCTACACATGTTTTTACAAGAGAACAATTCGCGAAAGGAACTGAAGTAGTTGACCTACAACGGATCCGGGAAAGTACGCACAAAGCGTTAGCTGGATTTTTATTACTGATTTCAAAGGTATTAACCGATGGGTACCCCCATCGCATTATCAACATTCATCCGGCTTTGTTACCAAAATTCGGGGGCAAGGGAATGTATGGCATGAGGGTGCACGAAGCTGTAAAAGCAGCTAATGAAAAAGTAACAGGTATTACCATTCATGAGGTGAATGAAAAATATGATGAAGGCAAAGTTCTCTTTCAAACACTCTGCTCAATTGATGCCCATGAATCTATTGAGCAGATTAACAGAAAAGTACTTGCCCTTGAGCATGCTCATTATCCGCGGGTGATTGCTGAGTGGATTACTTCTGCGAAGGCATAATGGGCTGAAACTCGATGGAGCGGGGAAAGTCGCCAAAAATGTTTTGAATAAAATTTGTAGGCACAGCCAGTTTTCTCTTTACAATATCAATCCAGGCTCCGTCAATATTGATAATAGCGGCCTTGCTTCCATCGGCTTTTATAAAATTATGACGCATGCTCCATCGCGCATAGTCTGGCGAAGCTTTTAAAAGCTCTACATCTACATGAATAGAATCACCAAATTTAATCTCACGTTTAAAAATTGCTTCTTCTCTGAATAAAATCGGACCGATGTGGAGTTCTTCAAATTTAGCCGAAGTTAAGCCATGATTATTTAGAAATTCGATACGTGCCATAGCCCCGTAATCATAATAAACAGAGTGGCGCAAATGACGGTTTTGATCAATATCGGCCCAGCGTATTTGTATGGGAGTAGAGAATTTTTGCATAAGTAATTTTATGGCGTATTGATTTCATTAAAGGATTCTCCCGATGCCTGATCGGTCCAACTCATGGGATAATTCTTATCCAGAAACTCTAACGAATCGGTAGTTAGGTATAAAGGCTTAAAAGTATCAATCATCACGGCCAACTCGTGTGTTTCTTTAGCTCCAATACTTTTTTCTACTGTTCCCGGATGTGGACCGTGTGGAAGCCCACCTGGATGTAAAGTAAAAGATCCTCTTTCAATACCCCTTCGGCTCATAAAGTTTCCTTCCGCATAGTAGAGAACTTCATCACTGTCAATGTTGCTGTGATTGTAAGGAGCAGGGATTGAGAGCGGATGGTAATCGAACAAACGAGGCACAAAAGAACAGATTACAAAATTGTGAGCATTAAAAGTCTGATGCACTGGCGGTGGCTGATGAATGCGTCCGGTTATGGGTTCAAAATCATGAATAGAAAATGCATACGGCCATAAGAATCCATCCCAACCTACCAGGTCAAGAGGAGAATGGTCGTACGTATAGTTATGTAGATAGCCTTGCTTTTTGATCTTTACTAAAAATTCTCCTTTACTTCTATCAGTAATCAATTCGTGCGGAGGCCGAATATCGCGTTCGCAATAGGGCGAGTGTTCGAGCAGCTGCCCTAGTTCATTTCTATACCGTTTTGGTGTTTCGATCGGGGACGCAGCTTCAATGATGAGGAGCCTAAGAGGACCTTCTTCAAATTCGAGTTTATAAATAACGGTCCGGGGAATGACCACATAATCCCCTTGCTTGATTTGAAGTTTGCCAAATGGTGAAATGAGCACACCATTGCCATCATGAATATAAATTACTTCATCGCCTTCTGCATTTTTATAGAAGTAGTCCATTTTGCGTTGCTTGGGTGAACAAATAGAAATGGCACAATCACTATTTTTCAACAATACTTTTCGGGCACCTAAATAATCATCACCGGTAACAGTAACTCTGGAAGTATTTAAGTGCGTTTGTCTGAGCGCATAATCCTTTACTATTTGCGGCCCGTACGGCATCGGTTCACTCACTGATTTAATCCGCGTAGGCGGATTGATATGATAGAGGTTTGAGTAAATGCTCGAAAAACCTTCGGAGCTTACCAGTTCTTCTTTGTAAAGACTTCCATCGGGTTGCCTGAATTGAGTGTGGCGTTTGGGTGGAATATTTCCAAGGCGGTGGTAGTACATAGCTGAATTTTAGAGGGAGCTAAGTTAAGCAGGATTTTTGAGTTGGAGGTGGCTAAAATTGATGCCTCGAAATGAAAAATCAGACAGATTAATTTTTCAAAACAATCGGTGAGCCAGATTATTTCCACCTGCTCCCTAAAGTTTGGCAAACCAAATGTACAGCGTCCGGTTTCTGTTACCGGGATGATGATAGTCTATGAGACTGACACAAAGAAAAGGAAAGGGTTAAGCCGACCCGATATATCAATTCAAGACCTGAACTCAATCAGGTCTGCTAAATACAATCCGGGTCTTTGGAAAGCTAACCCGGTAATAAAACGAACGGCAAGAGAGGAGGAGATAATCCCAAAATTGTCATTAGGAATGACAATTTTGCCCGAAGGGTGACGAATGCTGACTGTATCGTCAGCATTGTCAGGATTAACCCTGACATTGAAAAT
>JAKEEN010000256.1 GCA_022616575.1 Flammeovirgaceae bacterium | reverse complement strand
AGTAAATTGTTGGTCTTGCTAAAGATCAAATCGAGCAATGAAACAACATCCGGGTCGCAATCGGCCAGCTTAAAGACTTTTTGATTTGATTTTCTTCGGGAAGGATCAATATAGATAAGACTGTAGCGATGCTCAGTTGATTTCAAAAACTTTTCGGCTGTTGTGTTGTAATGGAAAATGTTTTTCGCCCCCAGTGTAGCATGATTGTGTTTAACGATTTCGAATAAATCAACAAATGGCTCTACATAATCAACGGGTTGAAATGCTTTGCTAAAGAAAAACGTATCGACACCAAAACCACCCGTGAGATCCAACACCCCTCTTTGTTTTCCCTGAATGAGGGAAATTATCGAGGCCATTTCATCTGCTTTGTACTTGGCGGTTGTTTCTGAAGAGCACTGCTCAAGATTTACCGATGGTGGAAAG
Organism: Flammeovirgaceae bacterium; assembly: GCA_022616575.1. Classification (GTDB taxonomy): domain Bacteria; phylum Bacteroidota; class Bacteroidia; order Cytophagales; family Cyclobacteriaceae; genus JAKEEN01. Next base: position 6,653 of record JAKEEN010000256.1, on the reverse strand, counting down.
AGGATGTTCTGTGCCTGATAGAAAGTAGGCAACTTGAACCTGGCTTTCCTTCGGTCTGCGATTTGGGTGGCAATTAAAGAGGCAGGTAACCCTAAAATAGTTTTGTGTTTCAACAACAGAGCTTGTTCGTCATCATTTTCATGATCGCGAATAAATTGCTGAACTTCTTTTCTCAGAAGACTCTCAAAAGCAGAAGGCATGTTGTAAAATTACAACTATGCGGGTATTGGTCGCAGGGCTACAATTAAATTGCGGACATACGCAACAAGACCCATCGAGGAGGCCAGAATCAGAACAGGATCAATTCTGTAAAGCGCATAGCAAACGATAAAGACCGAAGCCACGGCACTGATTACCCAGAACCCAATAGGGAAGACAGACTCTTTTACTTTTTCAGCATGAAACCACTGGTAAACAAAGCGAAAATTGAGCATGAGCTGACCAACAGCCCCCAACATTACCAAGGGATAAGTAAAGTCATTTCCTGAAAGAATGTTTTGCCATGTGTTCGAGGGTCCTGCGAAAACATACGCCAGGGCAATCAACGGCATCATAGGAATTACCATTCTTGAAATTTTTGGAAACGAATTCCAGACCCCTTTTAATTGGAGATTACGAATGTAAATGAAGTAAGCAAGCGACTGGCCAAAGATGATGACGGCATCATTTCTTAAAATCCCGTAGATCAGAAATAGAAAAGAAGCCATTAAGCTGATCTGCCAGAAAAGAATAGGGGAAGCTACGCGTCCGCTTTTCTCGGTATGGAACCACTGAACGATGATGCGGGCACCGAAAAGTGATTGCGCAAAAAAACCTAAACCATATATCCAATATGAATCAGCCATAGGGGCCGCAAAGATGCAAACATTTTAAGAACTTTAACCGCTATGTATGATTTGATTGTAATTGGTGGCGGAGCGGCCGGTTTTTTTGGTGCTATTCAATGTGCTGAGCTCAACCGCGGCATGAAGATTTTAATTCTTGAGAAGACCACGAAGCTTTTAACGAAAGTGAAAGTTTCAGGAGGAGGCCGTTGCAATGTTACTCACCATTGCTTTGACCCGGTAAAACTTTCGCGGCATTATCCGCGTGGAGAAAAATTTTTAAAAGAAAAATTCAAACAATACCAGGCCGAAGATGTAGTGAAGTGGTTTAACCAAAAGGGTGTTAAGCTGAAGACCGAGCAGGATGGACGCATGTTTCCGGTAACAGACGATTCGATGACTATCATCACCTGTTTTTTAACTGAAGCTGAAAAGAGAAATATCCGGTTTGAAACCTCGAAAGAAGTGGTAAGTATTTCGAAAGATGAAAAAGGCTTTGTGACTTCTTGTAGCGATGGAGAAACCTATTTATCAAAAAAAATTTTAGTAGCCATTGGCGGCCATCCTCAATCCAGCGCCTATGATTTCTTACGCCAAGCAGGTCACACCACAACGAAGCTGATTCCTTCCCTTTTTACCTTCAACGATCCTTCAAAATCATTCATTGATTTGATGGGCGTGTCTGTACCCAACGCGGAGGTTAGAATTGCGACAACAAAATTTTCTGAGCGGGGACCTGTGCTCATCACTCATTGGGGCCTAAGCGGACCAGCCGTAATAAAACTTTCAGCCTGGGCAGCCGAATATTTATTTCAAAAGAATTACACGTTCAAAGTCCTCATCAACTGGACAGGTACAGAAACGGAAGAATCCATTAAACAAAAATTGATTGTGTATAAGTCAAACCATGGAAAGCAGACTATTCAACTCAACCCACTTTATGAGTTACCATCGCGACTGTGGGTTCGGTTATGCGAACGATCCCTCATTGATGCGCAACGGTTATGGCAAGACATTTCGCAGAAATCATTCAATAAGCTGATCGAAAATTTAATTCGGTGCGAATTTTCGATTCGAGGTAAAACTACTTTTAAAGAAGAGTTTGTGACCTGTGGTGGTGTTGATTTGGGCGAGATCGAAAATGCAACCTTGGAAAGTAAAAAGTTACCCGGACTTTATTTCGCAGGGGAGGTATTGAGCATTGATGGCGAAACCGGAGGGTTCAATTTCCAGGCAGCATGGACAACGGCTTATTTGGCTGCACGATCTATAGCAAACCGGTTAGGTTTTTGAAAACCTAACCGGTTTAAAATATTTATTCGTTTTTCAGATTATCAACGGGGTTTACAAACACTGCCCGCCAAGTCTGAGAGCCGATTGTAACAACACCAAACGCGATTAGCATAAATACTCCCAGGGCCACAGTGAAAACATCAACCGAAACATGATAAGCTATATTCTCAAGCCATAGATTGTTAAGAAAATAGGCTGCCGGTACAGCCAGTATGATAGCTACAATCAAGATCGACAAAAACCCCTTTGACAAGAGATAAACAAGTGATCCATTACTACTGCCTAACACTTTGCGGATGGAGATTTCTTTAATGCGCGTTTCTGTTGTATACGTAGCCATCCCTAATAATCCAAGACAGGAAATTACTATAGCGAGAAATGAAATCACACCAAGAACATTAACAACATCACCAAAAAAGATATCATAAATTGTTTTTATTTCTGCCTCGAAATCTTTGTAATCGATTTTAAGAGTGGGATTAACGTTTGCCCAGGCCTTTTCAACAGACCGGGCAGCGTCCTCATATGTTCCGGTATAACTTACCTGAAGAATACTATACTGATCCGGAGTATACATGAGGGCCATGGGTTCGAGTTTGTCAATCAATATCTGATGATTGTAATCTTTGACGACACCAATGATTACTTTGCGCGATGAGTCTTGCTGAAAAATGATCTCCTCACCCAGTGCATCGATTGCGGATTCATAATGCAAGGCGTTCACAGCTTTCTCATTGATGACAATAAAACCGGAGTTGGATTCGCCAGCTTCTGGCGAAAAATATTTTCCGGCAACCAATTTCACATCCATGTTCTTTAAGTAATCTTCATCGGCAGAAAAATAGTTAAGGGCTGTCCACTCTTTTTCATCCAGGTTCTTTTTAAAGCCATTGCCATAAGATGTGCCCGCAGCGGGGATGTGCGATGCAGCCGCTACGCTTTCAATGTTTGCAAACTTTAGCAATTCTGTTTTTAATGATTGCGGAGGAGTATTATTAAGACGAATCATAATTTTATCTCTCATACTGAATCCATGATCTGCCCCCAGAAAAAGATTCAATTGATTATACACCACAAACACGGTTAAGATGAAAATCAGCGATAGGGTAAATTGAGATATCAATAAGGCCTTTCGTAACCCTAACCGTGAAAAGAGCTTAATGCTTTTTATGCTCTTCAAAACCTTCACAGGTTGAAAACCAGAAAGAACCACGGCAGGGAAGAGACCCGCTAAAATCCCCACCACAACGGCAAACAAAAGAAACACCGCGTAAACCAGGGTGCTGGCTTCAAGATCCCACTTTAGTACTCTTGCAAAGTTTAACTCAAGCATTAAAGGCTTCACAGCCAATAACAACACAAAAGAGAGACCAAGTGCAATTAGCGCAATGATGATCGATTCTGAGAGAAACTGTGTGAAGATTTGCCAGCGAGCCGCACCATTAACCTTGCGTACACCAATTTCTCTTGCACGCGTGAGTGATCGTGCGATTGATAGATTCGTAAAGTTGAAACAAGAAGTTAACATCACGACTCCGGCAAGCCCTGCAAAAAAATAGATGAATACCCAGGGAAGGAAGGGGCCGATGGGGTTGTTCAAAAACGGTCCCGGTGTAATATCACCAAGATTTTGCAGATGGAATTTCAACTTGTGCAAATCCGGATTAGTAATGTTGGCGTATTTCTTTTGAAAAATCTGATCCAGGTGAGGATGGATGTCACTGCTTGACTTCCCGTTCTCCAATACGAAGTACACCCACCCGGCTGTAAAGTTATTCCAACTTTCCAGGTCTGATTGCCGGTCGTGTCGCCCATCTGCCTGCATGTTTTTTAATGTAGAGACACTGGCTAATGCTTCGAACACAATGTGTGATTTGGTTTCGGTTTCTTTTATGATTCCTGTGACTTTGAAATTTCCGAGTTTTCCGACTTTGATGGTTTCTCCCACCGGGTTGTCTTGCTTGAATAATTTTTTGGCGGCCTTCTTTGTAAGGACAACGGAGTAAGGTTCTACCAGGGCAGTTCTTGCATCGCCATGCTCAAGCTCGTGTTCAAAAATGTCAAGCACTTCAGGGTCAGCATAAAAGCCATGAAGTGGAACATTGACGTCTTGATCAAACTCAATCCAGGAGTTACCAAAACCACGCACCAGGCGTGCCGCCTTTTCAACTCCTGTATAATTTTCCAGCAATTCATTCCGAAGCGGAAGAGGTGCAGTGGCATATGTATTATCTGTTTGCTCGAGTCCATCCTGGTCAATCACATTGGTGGTGATGCGGTAGATTTTATTTCGCTTACTATTATGACGATCGTACATCAGTTGGTCTGCTACCAACATGATTATGCCCATGCAGATACTCATGCTTATAGCAAGACCGAATATATTAATGAAGGAAAAAAATTTGTGACGCTTGAGATTTCTTAAGGCCACTACGAAGTAATTTTTAATCATAGACAGGATGAGTTTTTTGTCTATGACGCAGGCAACAAATGAGAAGTTACAAACTGTCCGGAAATGAAAGGCCCTGATTTATCAGAGCCTGAATTAGTTTTATTGTTTACCTAATTTATTCTTGCTGTATTGTAACGGTTTCAAGGTCAGCCACAACACCTAAAGTAACAGCTACATCTGCAACAACTTTCGACTGAAACCCAGAAGCGGGAATAAAGTGAACCTGATAGGTGCCCGGTTCAATTCCTTTCATCAGAAATTTTCCTTCTTGATCAGGGAAAGTTGTTGATACCGTATCATCACCGGCAATGGCATAAATAGCTGGGGAGCTTACAACCGGTTCAACCAAACCCTTAATGGCACCACTCGTTGCTTCCGTAATAGATCGGATAACCGGTTTCAAAATGTAGGCCGCGCTCCCTGTATTAACAATTGATTTAGCGGCATCAAAGTCCAGAAGAATTTTGTACGTGATGCCCTCAACCAAATCCTGGTGAATTTGAACTTTCAAACCTGATTGTTGACCGCTCGGTGTGGTAAGATCATGTGTGGCTCCGTCAACTTTTATGCTGTTGTCATCACCAAGTACTAATCTCACTTGGGAAATTTTACCTGCGGGTAATTCAATTTCACCAAGAAGGGTATCAAGACCATTTGTTAAGTCAAGCAAATTATAAATGCCCTTATTAACCTCAAGCGACTGCCAACCGTTGTTCTGATCTCCTCCCTGAGCATGAATCTCAACGCCCTGGATGTCCACATTCACCTCTTCATAATCACCGGGTGCATCGGTAAGCCATACCTGCAAACGTGCAGAGCGTTCATCAGAATCGCATGACGCTAAAATCAGCGCAGCAACTGCGAACAAGCTTACAATTAATTTTTTCATGATGTTATTTTTTATGGATCACACTGCTAAATACGCTACTTGTGCGAACAGTAACACATGCTGGTAATTTATGATCGATTAATGGCGACTGTGCCCGACAAATGGCCTAATAGACCAGGCTTCTCTCCAGCATAAATTCAGCAATCTGAACCGCGTTAGTCGCTGCACCTTTTCTAAGATTATCTGCTACAATCCACATGTTGATGGTATTGGGTTGCGATTCATCCTTACGCAACCGGCCAACAAAAACCTCATCCCTGCCTTTTGAATGAATAGGCATCGGGTAGATATTATTTTTTGGATCGTCTTGTACGATGATGCCAGGAGCGGAAGCGAGAATGCAACGTGCTTCGCTTAGCGTAATGTCTTCGTAAAACTCGGCATTTACCGCTTCTGAATGGCCACCAATTGCCGGAATGCGAACCGTAGTCGAAGTAATACCAATGGTTTGATCCCCTAAAATCTTGCGGGTCTCATTTACCATTTTCATTTCTTCTTTCGTGTAGCCATTATCAAGAAAAACATCGATGTGAGGGAGAGCATTCATATCGATCGGGTGAGGATATACCATGGAAGCTATCACACCCTCTCTCTCATCCATCATCTGTTGAACTGCATCTTTACCTGTACCGGTTACTGATTGGTACGTGGAGACAACAATTCTTTTTAGTCTAAACTGTTTGTGTAGCGGAGCTAACGCCATCACCATTTGAATGGTAGAACAATTCGGGTTAGCAATGATTTTATCTTCCGGACTTAATTCATGGCCATTGATTTCAGGCACGATCAGTTTTTTAGTTGCATCCATTCGCCAGGCAGAAGAATTGTCGATCACAATCGTTCCCTTAGCTGCGTATTTCGGTGCCCACTCCAGCGATGTATTTCCACCGGCAGAGAAAATGGCTATATCAGGTACCAGTTGGCAAACTTCTTCAATGCTTTTGATGGTATATTCTTTGCCTTTATATGAGGTGGTTTGCCCCACCGACTTGGCAGAGGCTACCAGATACAATTCTTCAAAAGGGAAATTTCTTTCTTCGAGTACTTTCAGGACTTCCTGCCCCACGAGCCCAGTGGCTCCAACAACAGCTAACTTCATTTTTTTTGTGCGATCAATTAAGCAAACGCAAAAATAGTATTTTTGACCGGAGCTTTAATCAATGAGAGCAAACTTTATAATTCGGCCCGAGTGCCT
>JAKEEN010000255.1 GCA_022616575.1 Flammeovirgaceae bacterium | reverse complement strand
TTTTCAATGTCAGGGTTAATCCTGACAATGCTGACGATACAGTCAGCATTCGTCACCCTTCGGGCAAAATTGTCATTCCTAATGACAATTTTGGGATTAATCTTTCTTAAACAGGTACTGGTTGTCCCTAAGCTTTTCAATATTTTCTGGGCTGAGCTTCTCCCCCGAAAGGTTAAAAAATGAAAACCCTAACGAGCCCAACGTGTTGATTACTTCCAGACATTTTTCTGAACTTTCTGAAAAAAGCAACTCGGCCAGTATAGAAATTTCGCGCTTCGATTTTAGTAAATCGGCCATACCATTGATGACATCCAGTTCGGCCCCCTCCACATCGATCTTTATTATTACGAAGTGATTTTTAAATTGTTCAAGCAGGTTGTGTTCTTTCACGAATTGTTGAAATGTGACCATGCGGCAGGTTTCGAAATTTTTCCCGGAGTGGTATTTGTTCTTCACAATACTTGACATTCCGTAGTTCATTTTATTCCACTCATTGGGGTTTACGTCATCATTAAGGTAAATCTCCACCGCCTCCTGATTCGATGACCCTACCAGTAATTGGTGCAAATTGTACTGGAACCTGTTGATTTTTTGATTTATTAAATTCTGACAATAATTGACATGAATAGGTTCGAAAGCATCAACGCTGACATGGCGAAATTTATTTTTTATGTACAAACTCATCAGACCGATATTGGAGCCGATATCAATAAACCATACGTTCTTCGAATTTGAACGGCTTATTAGTTCTGAAATACATCGGAGTGTTTCTGTTTCGTATTCATTGTCAAGGTACAGACGGTAATCTAAATATGAATCAAGATTTAATAACATCTTGAATTTATAAGTATAAAATTCCTCTATCGTCCAACCGCTGGTCTTTCTGAAGAACCTTTTTTTTATCGAATTTTTTATTTTCGCTATCATAACTTTGAGTCTTTACCTATACCGGATCCACATCCATCACAATTCTTGCACTTCTGTACTCCTTAATCTTCAGAAAATCTTCATTGATTTTTTGAATGGTGTGCTTCATGGCCGGCAAATCAATTTTTCCCTTCGGAATTTTCAACAGGATGTTCATTAAATATTGATTTCTGATTTTGCCGACCATGGGCTCTCCCGGGCCCAATACTTTAATTCCATGCAATTGATCCTTGAATTCTTCAGCTAATCTTGAAGAAAGGTCCCGACTGATTTTTTTGTCAATGTGACGGACAGTGAGTTCTATCAGGCGAGTGAATGGTGGATACCCATGCACTTGCCTGTCATTGAGTTCACGGGCATAGAATTCATCTGCTTTGTGATTGAGTACCAGGTCAAGCACATAATGGTCAGGGCTCGAAGTTTGGATAACAACCAAACCTGGTTTTTCTCTCCTGCCAGCCCGGCCACTCACCTGCGTAAGTAATTGATAAGCCCTTTCATGCGATCTGAAATCCGGGAAATGCATCATGCGGTCGGCATTGAAAACGCCCACCAAACTTACCTTATCAAAGTCCAGTCCTTTTGTCACCATTTGTGTGCCTACCAGGATGTCAGTTTTTCCCTGTTCAAAATTTTCAATGATAGACTCATATCCGGTTTTTGATCGGGTTGTATCCAGATCCATTCGCTGCACAGACTTCTCCGGAAAATATAAGCGAAGTTCTTCTTCTAATTTCTCAGTACCATATCCAAGCGTTAAAAGCCTGCTGCCACCACAACTTGGACAATTATTTGGCATGGCTTCTCTGTATCCACAATAATGGCAAATCATGGCATGCTTGAACTGGTGATACGTGAGACTCACAGCGCAATTCACACACTTGGGAGTCCAGCCGCATGTTTCGCATGTAACGGTTGGGGAATAACCTCTTCTGTTTTGAAAGATGATTACCTGTTCTTTGCCGGCAAGGGATTCTTCAATAGATTTCAACAAAGTTTTTGTGAATTCCCCTTTAACAGTTTTTTGTTGTCTTTCCTTACGGATGTCAGCCAGTACAATTTTAGGTAAGGTAGCCTCACCAAAACGTTTCGTGAGTTTTACATATCCATACTTGCCTGTAGTTGCATTGAAAAAACTTTCTAAAGAGGGAGTTGCTGAGGCCAGCAGTACTTTAGCATGATGAAGTTGTGCCATCATCAACGTTACATCGCGTGCATGATACCGGGGTGCTGGTTCTTGCTGTTTGTACGATGGGTCATGCTCTTCATCTACAATGATCAATCCGAGATTATCAAATGGTAGAAAAATGGAAGACCGCACACCAACAATGAATTTGTATTTGCCTTGAATCAGACCATTCCATACTTCAACCCGTTCATTGTCTGAGAATTTGGAATGATAAACACCCATATCATTTCCAAAGATTTTTTGAAGCCGCTGTACGATCTGAGTGGTTAGGGCAATTTCAGGCAACAGATACAGAACCTGTGAACCACCATCAATGGCTTGCTTGATAAGCTGAATATAAATTTCAGTCTTACCACTCCCTGTAATGCCCTGAAGCAGGCAGGCTGAATGATCCGTAAACGAAGTTATAATCTCTTGCTTTGCTTGGTCCTGTACTTCACTTAAAAGAGACGAAGGGGTCAATGGTTCACCATGGAATGCAAGTCTTGGCACAATCACATCAAATTCTTCAAAAACATTTTGTTTAATCAGTGTTTTGATAGATGATTCTGAAATTTCAAGGTCGTTGGCCAGGATGTTTTTAGCAACACCCGATTCGTTGGAGTTTACATCCTGAAGAACAGGTACAAGCTGCAAATATTTTAGTAATACGCTTTCTTGTTTTGGCTTGGAACTCAATAACTCGAACAGTTCCTGTAATTTCTCTGGATTATTGAATGATTCCGTGAGTCGGATTTTCTTCTCTGTCTTGGGTTTATATTTGTCTTTTACTTCTTCGAGTAGCAAGACTGTTTCTTTACCTACTAAAGATTTAATAATGGAGTAAACGTTCTTGATACCCAGTAATTTACCTACTTCAGAATAACTGAGAGGCCCTTGAACTAATCTCCTGAGAACGATCTCTTCGCGATCAGAAAATTCAAAGGAAGTAGTCTCAAATGTAAAGGCAGGATTGATCTGAAGAAAAGATTCACTGGATAGTTTAAGTCCCGATGGCAGGGCTGCATTCATTACTTCTCCGGGCGTACAACAATAATAGCCGGCCATCCAGGTCATGAGTTGAAGTTGCTTTTCACTAACAACCGGATAATCATCTAACAAATCAAGAATATACTTTGCTTCATACTCTACCGGGGGTTTTTGGTGAATGTTGATAATGATCCCGGTTAGAATTTTCCGGTCACCAAATTGAACAATAGCCCGTTGCCCGATTTGAATAGAATCATTTAAGGTTTGCGGAACGCGGTACGTAAAAAGTTTGTGAATGGGTACAGGAAGAAGTACTTCCGCAAACTGTGTATCGGTAAATAATTCAGGCACGTTCTAAAATAGGCAAAATTATGTTTACTTACGCTGAATCTGTAGGAGGGCCTCCTCAACGGAGTGCACGGGGAGCTGACATGTTTTATTGTAGCAAACAAAAATGGTCGACTTTCCATCAGCAGCTTTCTTATCGGCTACCAACGGTAAACTGCTTTGATATAGAGTGCCCATGACCACAGCAAAGGGTTGGAAAGCCTGATGAAGTTCCTTATTGAGAGCTTCAATCTGGTCACCAATCATGACAACTTCTGCCAGGGGTTGATGGGTCTCCATGTAGGCAATACCCCAATAGCTCATGTAGTTCAGGTCTGACTCAATCAGGTGGCTTAATCCGCTAACCATTTTTTTAGATAACTCTTTCCAGTCCTCCCTGTCTAGAATAATTCCAAGATGGTTCAAGGTCCGCGCCATGACAGCGTTTGAAGATGGAATTACATTATCGAATATTTCTTTCTTACGACTTATTAATTTTTCAGAATCCGAAGATGTATAAAAGAAAAAGCCTTCTTCTTTATCATAGAAATACTGAAGTGGGTGATTCATCCAATGAGAGGCTTTATCTATATATATTTCTGAAAATGTGCACTGATAAAGCTGCACGTAAGCGGCAATTACGTAAGCATAATCATCCAGAAACCCCTCAACATCCGACCGTTTATTTTTGAAGGATCGATAGATTTTACCCTCTTCAAAAAGATATTTTTCGAGAAATTGAATATTTTTTTCGGCAGCCTCAAGAAATTGCCGATCGCCAAATGCTTTATAGGCATCGATTAATCCAACAATCATCATGGCGTTCCATGAAGTTACTATCTTGTCATCCAGCCCCGGTCTGATTTTATTTTCCCTTTCTTTAAGCAGAATTGGTTTTGATTTCTTAGTTAGTTCATCCAGTTCGGTCGCGGTCAGGTTATTTTTTTTAAAAAACGATTCTGTGTTGGCGGGTCTTATCAGAATGTTCATCCCATGCTCCCAATTACC
>JAKEEN010000254.1 GCA_022616575.1 Flammeovirgaceae bacterium | reverse complement strand
GGTAAGACAATGGTGAAGGTACTTCCTTTATCCGGCTCGCTTTCAACTGAAATCCTTCCCTGGTGAGCTTCCACTATTTGCTTCACGTAACTTAAGCCTAATCCAAATCCTTTCACATCGTGAAGGTTACCAGTAGGAACGCGATAGAATTTGTTAAATATCTTTCGTTGATGCTCCTTTTGTATCCCTATACCTTGATCCTGAATCCGTAGGATAAAAGTATGATTTTGACTTCGGGTTTCGATAACGATCTTCGGGGTCTTCTTACAATATTTAATTGCGTTGTCTACCAGATTTCTCAAAGCATTACTGAAATGGTAAGCATCCAATTCCAGCTGACTCAAAGAAGCATTGAGTCTGAGTTCGATAATACTTACATCACGATTTTTTAATACGTCAAATGCGGAGACTGTCTGTTTGATAAGTTCATGAACGTCTACTCTTTCTCTTTTAATCTTCAGTTGTTTTTCAGTGCTGGCTAATTGAAGTACCCGTTCTACATTTTGCTTGAGCCGGTTATTTTCACTTTCAATAATCGAAGCATAGTTTACCAATCTCTCTTTTGTAAGATCTTCAGTTTTTAAAACCTCAGTGCTCAAAGCAATTGTCGAGATAGGGGTTTTAAACTCGTGCGTCATATTGTTGATGAAGTCACGCTGTACTTCTGACAGTCGCTTTTGCCTGAGAATAATAAACAAAGCCGAAGAGAAGAATACAATCACCACGAGCAAAACAATAGACGAGAAAGTCCAAATACCCATAGAGTTCAGTATTTCCGATTGGCGATCGGGGAATCTTACTCCGAAATAATAGCTTTGGTTTTCCCACTTTGGCAACAATACCTTTGATTGATCTTCCTGATCGATGGGTGAAAATGATACGCGTTTTCCATAGACCATTTTTTCGCTGGTGCAATCATACACGCCATATTCAAAATCAGCTTTCACCCTCCGCTTTTCAAATTCTGTTCGTAGCAAAAACTCGAGCATTTTAATATCAATCTCACTATTAACCATCACCACAAAATAGTTGGTAGACAATTGAATCACCGGATTGTTTGCCGGAGATGGAGTCTTATTGATTTCGTAAAGTTGCTGAGCCACATTAAATAAAGCCGTGTTGACAGACTGATTAAACTCGGTGTCTTTCAGGTCAAAGGCCCTGCGCACCCAATACACCTGAGTGATGATGATGCCGAGAATACTGATCAGGGCAAGGATGACAATGGTACGAATAGTGGCATTACTCACAGCTCAAAATTACAATAAACAAGACTGTCTTGTTATCTATTAACAAGTCATTAACAATTGTTATAAAGTCATTAACGCATGAATTCGAAGAAGAAGGGGATGTTTGATTCATCAAAAACCAAAACAAACTTTATGAAAACAAAGAAAACAACCATTCTCCTTGCAGGCTTGTTTATCGCAACCCTTGCTATTGGCCATCAGTACAAGTCGTTCGATCAACCGATGACGAAACGTTCAGCTATTTTTAGCTGGTCTGAAACTGCATTTGACTTCGGTAAAATTATTAAAGATGTTCCGGTTGCCCATGAATTTACATTCGTCAACACGGGCAACGAAGCTTTAGTAATTAGTTCGGTACGGGCTTCTTGTGGATGCACAGTGACTGAATACTCAAAAGAGTTGATTCAGCCCGGGGGGAAAGGGTTTGTGAAAGCCACTTACAATGCAGCAAAACCGGGAGCATTTACCAAGACCATCACCATTCAGGCCAATACGGCTGAAGAAGTAGTAGTACTTTCTATTAAGGGTGAGGTGATTGAGTAAGCGACTTCAATTTTGAGTGGGCAGGGATTTTAAACAATATCCCCGCTCCATTCAATATAATTTTCGCTTAAGTTCCGGAATATCAGTTTTAATTATTTGCCAAATAAGGTCGGAATCTATTCCAAGATATTCATGAACTAAAATATTTTCGTAGTCCAGCGATTTGTTTCCATTCAATGTCAGGGAATTTCAAGCGAGTTGGTTCCGTTACATTTTTTGCAGCTTCTCCAAGAATTTCAATTTGTTTAATCGATGCAAATCGAAATCATGGAGTTGCTCTTTGAACTCAATGAGGTCAATATTTCTTACGTACTCTTCAATCTCAGCAATTACCTCCTTGATGTGCGCTAACCGCTGAGCATCACCCATTTTTCCTCTCATAAATCAATTGTTTGTCTTTATTGATAAATGGGGGGATGTATTTAGACAAGACCAATATGCTTAGAGTAATCCAGCTCAACTAGTATATCAAAGGTCACTGCCGCTATCGGCCTCATCTCTTGCGTAGGATCCAAATAAAAATGCTTTCATAACAGGTCTTGTTGAAAAGAATTTCCTTATAAAATCAATTTCGCTGGTTGAAAGCTTCATCTTGCAAATTTACATGATTTTTCACTTCGCTTTCATCAAAAACTCCTTCTTCAAAAGCGAGCAAATCTTATAACGCTCGTCTCGCGTGTCTTCATACATAGCATCTAATACTTCATACACATGACGCACACCGATACGTTGACACCACTCAAAGGGCCCATACGGATAATTGGTACCCAGCTTCATGGCCAAGTCAATATCCTCACGAGAGGCAGTGCCCTCCTGCACGGTGTAGTAGGCCTCGTTAATGATCATGCAAATTACCCGGGGCGTTACCATACCCACCCGATCATCGGTTAGTAAAAATTCTGTGTTCAATTCTCTACAGATTTTCTCAAGTACGGCAGTGTCATTTTTTTGAAGTACACTAACTTCCATTTTTGGAAGATTCAAAAATGTGGGTAATCCATTAAATCCAAATATGGAACTCTTTAACCTGTGCTCGGCCAGGTTTGATAATTCAGCTAAGCTGATTTTAACTGCATTGAAAAAAAATGTGCCGGCTTTCTCAATATACACTTCGATATGGGCGGGATTTTCATCAATCAAAAAATCAAAAACCACATCCTGTCCGTGGATAAACTTTTCTGCCAACCGGTGGTCCGATTCAACCGTGTATTGATGGTGCTCCCCAACCCTGGCCTTAAGTTCTGTTACATTTTCCGGCTCACCGATTATCAGAATCTTCATTCGTCTTGTCGTTTTTGAAGGTATATTTGAAACTCTAACGCAATATACTTTTTATGTCAAAAACTGTCATTTATTCTGCTAATGCACCTGAACCTATTGGTCCCTACAGTCAGGCTATACAAGCCGGCAATATGCTTTTTATCAGTGGTCAGATTGCCATACAGAAGCCATCCGGCAACCTGATTACTACTACTATTCAAGAAGAAACGGAGCAGGTAATGAAAAACCTGCATGAAATTCTAAAGGCTGCGAGCATGGACTTCTCCAATGTGGTAAAGAGTACCATTTTTCTTAAAGATATGGGGAGTTT
>JAKEEN010000253.1 GCA_022616575.1 Flammeovirgaceae bacterium | reverse complement strand
TTTTCAAGACGCATTATCATGCGTCTCTACCGAAATTAACTTCGTAGCACTCTTCCAAGTACTACTCAGGTCCGCTATCTCCATTCATTCAAAGAACGTTTTGAAGCTCATTTGCTTCAGTGTGATTCTGAGCCAAAAAACCGCTCAAAACCTTTATTTCTTACAAAAAGGACTGCAAAGGTATGTGCCGATGTATATCAGTGCAAGTGTTTCTGGAAAATTTTATTTGGTCGACTTTCTGAGAATAGTCTGCTCGCGGTCCGGACCCATTGAAACCAACGTAACCGGAACTTCTAACTGGCTCTCAATGAACAAGATATAGGACTCCAGTTCAGACGGAAGTTTTGACGAATCTCTGCTCAAATTATTTTTCCAGCCCGGCAAGTCGGTATAAACTGGTGTTATTTTTTCAGTAATAATTTCGTATGGAACGCGATCGACTGTTGTTTCATTCTCAAGTTTATAGTGCGTGCACACCTTAATAGTATCAAAAATATTAAGCACATCGGCTTTCATCATGAGCAGTTGAGTTACTCCATTGATCATAATTGAATATTTTAACGATGGCAGGTCTAGCCAACCGCATCGCCTTGGGCGGCCAGTGGTTGAGCCAAACTCGTTGCCTTGTTTTCTCATTCGCTCGCCAACATCATCTAATAATTCTGTTGGAAATGGGCCGCTACCTACCCGCGTGCTGTATGCTTTGAAAATTCCGAACACTTCACCGATATGTTTCGGTGCTACACCAAGGCCTGTGCAGGCACCGGCTGTAACTGTGTTTGAACTCGTAACAAATGGATAGCTACCAAAATCGATATCAAGCAATGAACCTTGTGCTCCTTCGGCAAGTACCGATGAACCATTCTTAATTTGTTCATTAATAAAATACTCGCTGTCGATAAGTTGAAACTGCTTGAGAAAATTTACAGAATCAAAAAACTCTTTTTCAAGGTCTGACCAATTGAAATCAGTGAAGTTGTATTGTTTAAGTATGCTAAAGTGAATTTCTGCAAGCTTTGAGAAACGCTCTTTGAAATTTGAAGAAACAATATCGCCAACGCGCAATCCCTGTCGGCCAATTTTATCCTGATAAGTCGGGCCAATTCCTTTTAAGGTAGAACCAATTTTATTATCTCCTTTTGCAGTTTCGTAGGCCCTGTCGAGCAGGCGATGCGTGGGAATGATGAGTTGCGCTTTCTTCGAGATGAAAAGATTTCGATCAAAGGAAATATTGTATTTTTTCAGCTTATCAATTTCTGCTTTAAACACAATGGGGTCAAGCACAACACCATTGCCAATAACATTCAACGTTTTCTCTCTGAAAATTCCTGAGGGTATTTGATGAAGCACATGTTTTATGCCATCGAACTCAAGGGTATGACCGGCATTGGGCCCACCCTGAAACCGAGCTACCACATCATAGCGTGGAGCAAATACATCCACAATTTTTCCTTTCCCTTCATCTCCCCACTGAAGGCCTAATAAAACATCAACCTTAGACATTATTTAACAACAGATTTTAATTCTTCCTCGGAATGAATGACTTGAAAAATGGCGTTCAACTTTGTGATGACAAGAAGTTTCTGAACCGTCTCAGACGGCCTGAACAAGTACACCTCGCCACCCTTATTTCTAAACTTAGTTAGTATGGTAATCAACACACCAATGCCGCTACTGTTGATATATCGAAGTTGTGATATATCAATTACACAATTCAATATTTTCTGACCAATTGCCTCATTGGCTTTTTCTAAAATTCCAAGACCCGAGTTTTCACCAATAAGATCACCGGACAGGTGAAGCACCAGGCAATTATTTTTTATTTCTGAAGTAACGTTCATTGCTTTTTATTTTCACAGTTATCTTTTCTACAGGCTGCATACAATATTAGAGAGTGGTGCATTACCTGGTAATGCAACAATTCTTCGACTGTATGTTGAATATTTTGAATTCGCGGATCGCAAAACTCCACCACTTTATGGCAATCGGTACAAATGAGGTGGTCGTGCTGTTTGTAGCCGTATGATTTTTCGTACTGTGCCAGATTTTTACCGAATTGATGTTTACTTACCAGGTCACATTCAACCAATAAATCCAACGTATTATACACCGTTGCCCTGCTAACCCGATAATTTTTATTTTTCATACTGATGTAGAGGGACTCCACATCAAAATGACCATCCCGGGAATAGATTTCTTCCAAAATAGCATACCGCTCAGGAGTCTTTCGGAGTTCTTTATTCTCAAGATAGGCGGTGAAGATTTTTTTTACCTCCTCGTAGTGATTCTGGTTCAAAGCCATAAGGAGTTCAAAGATAATTGATGGAGGGGGATTAACCCACCCTAATCCCTCGGAAGGAGGGGAATAATTTTTAAGGTTCCTTAGAGTCAAATCGATTTACCCTTACAACTCCTTCCACATTTCTTAGTTTTTCAACCAATTGCTCTAAATGACGGGTATCATTTACATATAGCATGATTTCACCATCAAAAATTCCATTCTCAGTACTTATAGACATGGAACTCATATTCACTTTCAATTCTTCTGAAATAATTCTTGAAACATCGTTGATCAGGCCTACACGATCGGTACCCTTGATTTTAAGTCCCGTAAGGAAAGAAACTTCATGCTGGGATGTCCACTTGGCTTTTACTACCCTGTTGCCGTGGTTGGCGAGCAGTTCTGCTGCATTCGGACAGGTAGTTCGATGAATCTTGATGCCCTCATTTACGGTTACAAATCCAAATACATCATCGCCTGGAATTGGGGTACAACACTTAGCCAGCTTGTAGTCCACTACATCCATGTCTTCGCCAATTAACAAGATGTCATCGTACCGGCCCTTAAGTTTTGTAATCTCCTGTTCAATGGCCCTGGCGTCAGTAACACCTGAGTTTGGTTTTGAACGAAGTGGTGATGAAGGCTTGTAATCTTTAAACCGCTTGATGTCGGCTGTGGAGATAATGCCTTTGCCGACTTTATAATAGAGCTCAAAATGTGAAGATGTTTTAAAGAATTCGCGTATTTGTTCAAGCACCACCTGAGTGGGTTCAATCTTTATTTGCTTAAGTTTCCTGAAAATTATTTCTTTTCCGTCTTCGGCAGTTTTCTTTTTGTCTTCTTTGAT
>JAKEEN010000252.1 GCA_022616575.1 Flammeovirgaceae bacterium | reverse complement strand
GAATGCATCTCTTACCTGATAGAGTTGTTAAATGATGCCGAACCGGTAGTGAGAAATACAGCCATCAAAACGGCCAGTAAAAAATTCAATAACGAAATCATTGCAGCCTTGATCGAAAACCTGGGTAATCCAGCCTACAGCAATCAAGCTATGAATACCCTCGTACTAATCGGGTCAAAGACATTGCCGGCATTAGAGGCGGCTTTTTATCGAAGCGGACAGAGTACACAAATCATATTGAGAATTATTCAGGTCATGGGCCGAATTGGCGGTCAACGGGCAAAAGATTTATTGTGGAATAAAATTGATTTCCCCAATAAAGTGGTGATTTCCCAGGTGCTTTTGGCCCTTGGTGAATGTGGGTTTAAAGCAGGCATTACACAGATAACCCGCATTAAGTACGCCATTGAAAGTGATATCGCTGATATACGATGGAACCTGAGTGCTATTCAGGAACTCGAAGAGACGGGAATCAGCAATGAAATTGTGAACGCCCTGAAGTGGGAGATTCAAAATGACATCGAACACATCTACATGCTGCTCGCGATGTTGTATGACACACGCTCCATTCAATTAGTAAAAGAAAATATTGACAGCGGCACAACAGAAGGCATCACCTACGCGGTTGAACTTTTGGATATCTTCCTGTCAGATCAATTAAAGCAACGTGTAATCCCTATACTCGATGAGATTAATGAGAGCGAGCGCATCGCCCGATTAGATGTTTTCTTCCCTCGGATAAAACTGGATTCACGATTAGTATTGAAGTTTATCATCAATCGGGATTTCTCGCAATCAAACCGATGGACAAAAGCCTGTGTATTATTTCAGGTCGGATTGCTTCGTCAATCAGAATTTAAGTTGGACTTGATTGCGCAGTTGTTTAATCCCGATTTATTAATTCGCGAAGTCTCTGCATGGGCATTGTACCAGTTGAGTCCTGAAGAGTATCAGGAAAACACAACGCGACTCGGTATTTCATCGAAAAAAGAACTGGATGCAATCGTTATTCAATCATTGCGAATCAGTCGCTTCGAAAAAGTTTTATTCTTCCATAAGTTCGAGATATTTGAAGATGTTCCCGGTATTACACTTACCTACCTGGCTGATTTTAGTCAGGAGCTTGACTTAAAGCTTGGTGAACAACTTTTCCTCGATGATGCTTTTGATTTTTATTTAGTGTTGGCGGGTAGCGTAGAGTATCATCAAAAGGGAGAGCAGAAAGCGATATTCAATACCGGACAATTTATTGGAGAGATGTTGGGCGCGCCTAACTTTATTAATACAAATCGCATTATTGCCGTAGAAGCAACAAAGCTGATCAGGTTTAATAAAGAACAGTTTTACGAGTTGTTAACCGACAATGTAAGACTGACAGGCAACGTGGTTGAATTTATATAGTTTGATAATGTGTTGGAGAATGATTTATTTAGTTGGTATTTTTTAAGCTTTTAGTGTACACTTTTTAAACTAATTCTTGAAGTATTCTTTTGACAAAGGGACCAAGTCTTTAACTTACATATTCATAATGCGCAGATGGTAGGGCAGCCCGTTCATATTGGGGAAGAGGGTCAGCAAGTTGATGGCTACATCGATATAGAGGCTGGCGTGGGTAATCCATTTCCTGGATTGCGTCCATTCTCAACTGAAGAATGCCATTTGTTCTTTGGTCGTGAAGGCCAGGTAGATGAAATTCTACTTAAACTTTCCAAGCACCGATTTGTTTGTGTTATGGGTTACTCAGGCAGTGGTAAATCATCCTTGATGATCTGCGGCCTGGCGCCTGTTTTGTATGGAGGATTTGTAACAAATACAAGCCCCCACTGGAATGTAATTATGTGCCGGCCTGGTTCAAATCCAATTGGTAATCTGACTGAATCGATCTGCAATTTTCTGGTTCGAAACAAACGCATTGAAGAGGAAGACAGAAAAATTCATGAAGCTATTGTCACTTCTGTTTTACGAAGCGGCCCCGGTGCACTCATTGAGATTGCCCGTTATATTCAGTCTGAGTACGAGGAAAATATTTTCTTTTTGGTCGATCAGTTTGAGGAATTATTCAGATACCGGGAGTCAGGCGATGCACACGCTATAGATGAATCGCAGGCGTATGTAAACCTGATTCTTAATGCCGTTGCTCAAACAAACGTCCCTGTTTATGTGGCATTAACCATGCGGTCGGATTTTATTGGGCAATGTTCTGTGTTTCCTAACCTGACCCAGCTTATTAACCGAAGCAATTATCTTGTTCCGCAAATGTCTCGCGACCAAAAGAAGATGGTGATCGAGGGACCTATTGCTGTAGCGGGTGGCAAAATATCGCAACGCCTCGTAAAGAAGCTTTTGGGTGATGTTGGTACCGAACAAGACCAACTCCCCATTCTTCAGCATGCGTTGATGCGTACATGGGACTATTGGGTGGCCAATCGTGAGCCTGGTGAACCGCTTGACTTACGTCATTACAATGCTATCGGTAAAGTGAGCCAGGCGTTGTCCCAGCACGCTAATGAAGCGTATGAAGAACTAAACTCCAGAGAAAAAGAAATTGCAGAAATACTCTTTAAGAGTGTTACGGAAAAAAGTGTTGATAACCGAGGCATGCGCAGACCCTGCCGGTTAGCACTGATAACAGAATTATCAGATGCCAGCGAGCAGGAAGTAATTGGTGTGGTTGAGCATTTTAGAAGGCCGGGAAGATCATTCCTAATGCCTTCACACACCGTGTCATTAAACAGCGAGTCCCTAATCGAACTTTCTCACGAAAGTTTAATGCGCATTTGGAACAGGCTTGATACCTGGGTGGAGGAAGAGTTTGAGTCTGCTACGATGTATAAAAGACTTTCTGAAGCGGCCGAACTTTATCAAATAGGAAAGACCGGACTTTGGAGACCACCCGATTTGCAGCTCGCCCTCAACTGGCAAAAAAAACAGCGTCCAACCCGCACGTGGGCACAGCGATATGACGAAGCATTTGAACGTGCTGTAGTATTTCTTGACACCAGCCGCATTACGTATGAGGCGGAACTCAAAAATCAGGAAATGCTGCAGAAGCGGATGCTTCGCAGGGCAAGGTTGTTTGCTGTGATTCTTGGTATCGCTGCATTGATTGCTTCCCTGTTTTTTGTATTCGGATATATTCAGACTATTGAGTCTGATGCGCAAAGAAGAGAGGCTGTGCGAAATCAAAAACTGGCTGAACAGAAGACCAATGAAGCCACGGTTCAAAGAATTAAGGCAGAGAATCTTCAAAAAGAAGCTGAAAAGGGCAGGGCAGATTTACAAGTAGCATATTCAAGATTGGAAGCTGCTTTGAAAGAGACTGACATTGAAAGAAGAAGAGCAGAGAAAGCTTTAACTGATGCTAAGCTCAGCGAACAGAGAGCAATAGCGGCTTCTGACAATGAGAAAGTGCAAAGAGAAGTTGCAGAATCAAAAACGCTAGAAGCCAGCAGAAACCTGGAAAGAGCTAATGGTCTTTATTACCTGGCTAAAGCTCAGGCGCTTGCAGCCAAAGCCGTGCAAGAAGACGATTATACACTGGCAGGACTGCAGGCCATGCAAGGGTACCATTTTCATCGAAGATATGGCGGCAAGAAATACGATACGTACATTTACTCAGGACTGTACAGTTCACTCACAAAAATTTCCGGGGCAACCTACAACAGCATAAAAATTCCTGGCACTGCCGTGTATAACAAAGTGAGGTCGTTAGCGATTTCATCAAGTTCAAATACATTTTACGCTGCGACAGCAGATGGAAGGATATTTACAGGTGATTACCAAAAGCAAAGCATTCAGCCTACTTCTTTTGATAATCCTTACCCGAATCGCATCATAGCCTTAAGTAAAGATGAAAATTACCTGGTTAACGGAACCGACTCGGCTGAAGTGAAGATTTTTGATCTTCGTTCGCCCGACAAAAAGCCATTGGTTGTCAGAAAGTTTTCCGGAATTACAAATGACATTGAATTCCTTACCGATAACTCCGGATTTATTATTACCAAAGGGGATAAAGGGATATATCAGGTTAATCAGCAAAACGGACAGACCACCCAACTGGCT
>JAKEEN010000036.1 GCA_022616575.1 Flammeovirgaceae bacterium | reverse complement strand
GGGACAGGCTCAGGTTTGTTACGCTTCAACAAGGGTAAATTCACAAACCTCTCGGGCAACCAGGTTGATTTTTTTATTGAAAGTATGTGGCTCGATGAAAGCAGCAAAAAATTATGGATTGGCACCCGAGACTCAGGAATCTTTATTTATGATATTTCTAAAAACACGTATGAGAAAATTGAAAATCAGTTTTCCAAAGATTTGATTAACACCGTCATCAGCGATAGCCGTGGAACCATGTGGGCCGGAAGTGAAAAGAATGGTGTAGCCAGCTATCAGAATGGAACGTGGACATACTACTCACAAAAAGACGGACTATTAAATACAGAAGTAAACTGTATTTACGCTGACGAAACCAACAATCTGTATGTAGGGACTACATCTGGCCTTTATGTGAAGCAGGGGCAACGATTTACAGCTCAGGCGCAGTTTGATGGCATTCCCATAAACAAAATCAAAAAAGATAAGGAGGATAACCTGTGGGTACTTACCGTAAATGGATTGTTTGTTAAAGCTAAAACAAGTACTGCCTGGAGACATTTGGATAAAACAGACGGACTGTCCAACAACGATCTGCGCGACATCTACTTCGATTCTGAAGGAAGCATTTGGCTAGCTACCTATCGGGGAGGATTGAACCAGCTCAGAGAAACAAAATTCATCACCTACTCTTCCGATAAGGGCATTGAGGTTGAAGCGGCAGGGGCTATTCACCAATTAAAAGACAATAGGTATTTGATTGGAACATCAGAAGGTAAATTATTTACCATTGAGAATGGAAAAGCAAAACCATTTCCGATAAAAACTTCACTTTCTCAACGTATATATGGCATTCTTCAAGACCAAGAGAAGAATTTATGGGTTACATCATACGATGGATTGTTGCTCATCACAGCCGATGGGAAAGAAAAATTATTTACAGAAAAAGACGGACTCCCTACCCGGCAGCTCAGATCAATTTATCAGCATTCAAATAAAGATATCTGGATAGGCTCACGTACCAGCGGGCTTATAAAAATGAAGTACAATTCCACCGTACCAGCTTTTGACTCATTCAAATTCGATGAACTCAATAAGCTTAATTCTACTTTCATCATGTCAATTGATGAGGACTCCGCTGGAAATTTGTTAGTAGGTTCAAATACAGGAGGCCTTAACATCATTTCTCCGGACGGAACTATTCAGAATTACGGAAAAGATAAGGGATTGATCAGCAACGTTACGTATTGCGCCCGGACAGACCCTCAACAAGTAATATGGATTGCTACATCCGATGGATTATCAAGAATTGAGAATGGAAACGTTTTTAACTTCACGAAAAAAGAAGGACTTCCTCATGAAAGCATTTTCGATTGCATTGAGGACAATCACGGATACCTTTGGATGCCGACAGCCCGGGGGATCATCCGCGTTCAAAAACAACAACTCAACGACTATAAAGAAGGAAAAATAAAATCCATTGCCTGGAAGCTCTTCGATAAGAATGATGAACTGAGAAACTCAGAATGTACAGGGGCTACGCATGCTTTTAAAAGCCTCAATGGTACGCTTTGGTTTAAGATGTTTGGAGGGGCCGTTGCTGTCGATCCATCTTCAATTACGCTCAATGAAAGAAAGCTTAATTCGCACATTGAAAAAGTGGTAGTTGACGATAAAGAATTCAGCAAGGAAGACCAAATCGTACTGAAGCCAGGAAGCCGGAGAATTGCTATCAGCTACATTGCGCCAAGTTTACGATATCCTAAAACGGCACGATACAGGTATATGCTTGAAAATTTTGACGAGCGTTGGATCGATGCCGGACCTGTGCAACAGGCCGTTTATACAAGTTTGCCCTATGGCCAATACACATTCAGAGTTATTGCCTGTAATAATGATGGCATTTGGAATCAGCAGGGTGCTGCAATCTCATTTACAATATTGCCCCATTATTATCAGACGTGGTGGTTCTTTCTTTTAACCGTACTGATGGCCGGTGGTTTGGTGTACGGATACATCAACATAAGGGTCCGCACTATCAAAAAGCAGTCAGCTTTGCTCGAGAAAAAAGTTGAAGAACGAACGCGGCTTATTGCAGAACAACGAGATGAGTTGTTAACACTGAATGAAGAACTTCAATCGAGCCAGGAAGAAGTCATGCTGCAGCGCGATGTGTTAGCAGGAAAAAATGAAGAAATAGCTAGTATAAATTCGAACCTGGAAAAAATGATTGCAGAGCGTACGTCTGCGTTGGAAACACAAAACAAACAACTGTCTGATTACGCATTTATTAACGCACACAAACTGAGAGCGCCCATCGCAAGCATTCTGGGACTGATTGATTTATTATCGAAAACGGAGCCAGGCTCGGCTGACTATTTTAAACTGCTGGATCACTTAACCAATGCGGCCACCAACCTTGATCAGGTGGTACGCTCAATCAATCAAATGCTGGAGAAGGACGAGTGAATTTAATCCATAAGGAAATCATCCAGCCACGACAGAAAAAAAATCGGTGGATGGATGATTTTAATATTTACTTACTGGCAGTCGGTGTAACCGGCCATAGGCTAAAGTCCGGAAGAACATCACCTCTCTTGGTAGACCATTTGGTGGTAATTGCCAATGTTCTTTTTACGAGATCTTCGGCTTCCTTGCTCATCAACTCCCAACTCTTTTGTGCTTTAGTGGCCGATTCAACCCGATCTTTACCCCATGAAACTATAGCGAACCCGGGAGCCCTTCCGAAAACCACTTTATATGACATAAAACCCTCGGGAGCTTTTTTACTTTCGTACAATTTTTTCCACTCCAGCAGAATTGCTTCGGCTTCCATTTCTTTGCCGGACAAAACATTCCAAAAAAGTACATCGCGGAAATTCTCTCCCTGCGGAGGTGAGAGATACGAGTGGCTGGTCATTTCTTCTACTACAAAATCGCTGTGAGTTTCGTAGCAACCATTGAAGGCATCCATCAGTTTGCCAAAACCATCTTTGCCCATTTTAGTAATCAGCTCCGCAAAGAAGTCTTTGTCCAGGTCAGCGAAATTTTTAATTGGAGACAGGTGGATATAACTATAATCATCATGCATAACGGTTGTCCACGTTACGCCAACTTTGTGCAGCTGGCAGGCTGCTTTCAAATTTTTCATCGCCTCCACATACTTTGTGTTTTGCGAGGGAATTACAAGATCTTCATGGATGGCAAACCATTTTTTTTGGTCCTGGGCATACGCAGCAGTTGCCATCAATGCAGCAACAAAAAAGAGTGTTAACTTTTTCATAGCATCGGGTTTTGGTTAAAGGTTGATTTATAGAAAAAACTCACT
>JAKEEN010000035.1 GCA_022616575.1 Flammeovirgaceae bacterium | reverse complement strand
CAGCACAATGTCTTTCGTAAACATCCGAATACAAAATTTATTGCCGCGCACATGGGCTGGTATCCAAACAACTTACAGTGGCTTGGCAAATTGTTGAATGAAATGCCAAATGTGTATGTTGAGATTGGAGCTGTGATTGCAGAATTAGGAAGACAGCCGCACACGGCAAAAGAATTTATGATAGCCTATCAGGATAGGGTCATGTTTGGTAAAGATAGTTGGGTGCCCGAAGAGTACACTACTTATTTTCGGGTACTCGAAACAGCCGATGAGTATTTCCCTTACCACAAGCGGTATCATGCTTTCTGGCGCATGTATGGACTTAATTTGCCTGATGAAGTTCTGAAGAAGATTTATTACAAAAATGCCATTCGGATAATTCCGAATATTGATGCCAGTCAGTTTCCTGAATAACTCATTGAGTTATGTTTTGGGTAAAAAGAAGACTGATGCCAAAAGATAGATGAAGCGGTTCATATTCAAAACTTGGATCTCTTCCAGGCGGATAGGGCATATTAAAACCTCCCTGACTAAAAATTTGTAAAGGCGAATCTTTAAAATGGTATTTAAGCGTAAGTGAGGGTTCAAAAAATATAATACCCCCCGGATTCCAGTAGTCGGTTTGAGTGCCTACCTGTTTGGTAATATCGTCAAATTGAACTAATCCAAATCGAGGTGTTAACGACCATTTAAAACTCTTCTTATTCATTCCAAATGAAGGTTGTAAAATAAACTTAGTATACGAACCCCTGATCTCCCTAAACTCCTTCAGTGATGAAACGAGGTAACTTGAGTCGGTTGCATACCCCTTGCCTCTTCCTACCCCGCCAAAAATTTCAAAACACCATTTTTCATCATTTATATAATAGCCGGCTATAAGTTCTCCATAGCTTTGCTTTCGGTAGTCATTCTTTCCTTCTTCTTTAAAACTTTTGTTGTTGGCATACATGGTGCCGAGCCCAATGGCAAGGTGATCAGAGACAGAATACGCACCAAAAGCATTAAGGCCCTGACCCAGGCTAAGGGTTGTAGAAAACTCATTCCTCTTTTCGAACTGTGGTGTGTTCCGTGCATTTGGAACATACAAGGGAATGCATCCATTAACAATGGTAAGAAAAAGGAGTAAGTATATTTTTTTCAAATACATTTGAGGCAAGATAACGAAATATGATTTTAGAAAAATCACAATTGAATGACCTTATAAAAAACAGAAGGTCTGTGTATCCAAAAGACTATACCGGTGAAGCGGTGTCTGAGCATATCATCTACCAAATGCTGGAAAATGCCACCTGGGCACCCACCCATAAACGTACAGAACCCTGGTACTTCATTGTGTATTCAGGCGAAGGAAGAAAAAAACTGGCCGCTTTACAGGCAGAACTGTATAAGCGGGTGACTGTAGCGAAAGGTACTTTTGAAGAAGATCGTTATCAGGGACTACTCTCGAAACCCCTTGAATCTTCGCACATCATTGTGGTGTGTATGAAGCGCGATGAAAAAAAATCGGTTCCGGAAATTGAAGAAATAGGGGCTGTTTATTGTGCCGTGCAAAATATGTACCTCACTGCCACCGCGTATGAAGTAGGATGTTATTTAAGCACGGGCGGAATTACGTTTTATGAAGAAGCCAAAGAGGCTTTCGGTTTAAACCCTGAAGACAGAATTCTTGGCTTCCTTCAGGTAGGTATGCCCAAACACCGTGAGCAGAAAAGCGCAAGAAAACCGATTGAGGAAAAGGTAAAATATATCAATACTTAGATCAATGCCTGGTATGATAAGACCCTTCATTCTAAAAACCGGGGACTCTATAATTCTCGTGGCT
Source organism: Flammeovirgaceae bacterium (assembly GCA_022616575.1). Taxonomy (GTDB): domain Bacteria; phylum Bacteroidota; class Bacteroidia; order Cytophagales; family Cyclobacteriaceae; genus JAKEEN01. Next base: position 2,722 of record JAKEEN010000035.1, on the reverse strand, counting down.
CCCTCCAGAAAAATAAATCGAGGGGAGTTAGAGCGTGCCATATCAACTTTGCAGCAGTGGAGCTTGCACGTAGAGCTGGGCAAAAACATTTATAGTCAGGCACACAGCTATTTTGCAGGAACAGACGAGCAGCGTTTGCACGATTTTCAAAATGCGTTGGATGATCCAACCATCAAAGCAATTTTTTGTGCCCGTGGCGGATATGGATTTACCCGCATTCTTGATCAACTTGATTTTACAGCCTTTCAAAAAAATCCTAAGTGGATTATCGGTTTCAGTGATATCACAGCTTTGCATTTAAAACTCCTTTCACTCAACATCGAAAGTATTCACGGCATAATGCCTTTACTCTTTTCAAAAAGCGATGCGGGGGATTCAATAGAAAGTCTCCGCACTTTATTGATGGAAGGAATAACTTATGAATACACAATCACCCCTCATAGAAAAAATAGAACTGGAAAAAGTGAAGGGAAACTGGTGGGTGGGAACTTATCCCTAGTTGTCGATTCACTTGGAACAGTCTCAGAACTCAATCTGACAAATTGCATTCTGGTGATAGAAGAAGTTGATGAATATCTGTACCGAATCGATCGCATGCTGTTGCAATTAAAAAGAAGCGGTAAACTTTCTCAACTCAGCGGACTGGTAATTGGGCACATGAGTGATCTTAAAGACACTTCGCTTCCATTTGGAGAAACTATTGAAGAAATTATTCTGGACAAGGTTAGAGATTATGATTTTCCTGTTGCCTTTAACTTTCAATCGGGACACGAGCATCCAAACCTGGCCTGGAGACACGGGGCCGAAGCGATACTTGATGTTACTGAACAAAGTGCCCGGTTGAAATATAAGAGCAACTTAAAATGATGAATGCTGAATGGTGAAGTAATTCACCATTCGCAATACCTTATTCGCAAATCAATTCTGCCCGTTGGTAGCCTGCTTGAACGTTCGATAAAACTTTCTCCCTTCTTGAAAGGAAATATATGGGATCCCCCTTTGATTGTTTTCGCGGCTAATTAAGAAAATGTTCTTCCAGTGCTCCAAGAGCAATCCAATTGCCTTCCAAAGTGGAAATCCGGGCTGATAAATGTGAGCCGGTTCTGCACCACAACCATTCAATTCCATTACTTTAAAATTCCCTTTGTATAATTCTTCAATGGAAGCACATCGCAAGTCAAAACGGCCAAAGTAAAATCCATCGATTTGTTTGCTCAGACGATCGAAAACTTCGTGAAGTGTATCATTGATTAAATGCGAACCATTTAAAAACATAGTTCCCAGGCAATGATTTCCAATAGAAACAAGCTCGATAGATTGATTGATTTCGACTATCTTATTTAAGTCACTATTGAATTTTTGTTTCAATGTTTGCCAATGCAGTTTCGCCCGGTCTTTTTCTATGATAAGTTGTCTTAAGGTTTTCTTTCCATCGCCAGTTACAGACAGCATTTCTTTCATCACAACCGATGTAACTTTGCCTTTTTCCTGGTTTGGAAAACGGGTATAGAAAATCCCCATTTCTACCGGCAACCTGGCAAACTCCTGAATGATAAAATCCTGTTTTATTTCTGATAAATACTTTTCAACATCACGCTTTGAATTAACTTTTCTTACCATAAGCCCGCGCTCACCTAAATCAGGTTTGAAGATTACCGGAAAGCTGAGGCCCGCTTCTTGTACCAACTGCAAAATAGAATCAACAGTGGCTGGTAGCTTTACGAAAGCAAACCGAAGGCTGTTGTGCGATGGTATTTTTTTTAGGATGTCATATTTAGATTCGCCAAACATTCCTCCCATGGGTATGCCTGGATTAGAGGCTGAAAAAAAAGTAAATGACCTGGCCCTTAGCGATAGCCACAACCAATAAATAATGATGGGGAACTGAACAATGCCGAAAGGCCAATACTCCCAACTTCGCAGCTTAATTAAAAAATTACTGCGGATAATTTGATTCCACATCCACATTTAGCGCGATGCTGTTGCCGATTCTTTGTAACGAATGGTTGATGCCGCTATGCCGAAGTCAGACGGCAATGAAATGTAGGGAGCTACTTCTCGCACACCTATTTTCATAATGGCCATGTGGTGCACCGCATGCTCGATATTGTAAGTAAGTTCACGCAGGTAGTTTGTCTCAATCACACAGAACTCTTCTTTATCAAGGTCATAGCCGACCTCTAATTTCATGCGCTTATCTTCTGTAGTAGTATTTACAAACTCCGCAATGCGGTTAATTGTGGCCAGTGCAATGTATTTATCGTTTTCAATGAGTTTATCGTGAGCGCGTTTGTCATAATTCACCAGGCCTTGTTCATGCCCTTGTTGCAAGCAGATAAAAAACTCAAGCGTATGCCGCATGTGTTGACCCAGCGTAGAGTTGCTTAACGCCTCCACCGGTTTCACATAATCAGAATCACTAATGCTGGTAACTAAGTCTGACAACTGAGTTAAGATATTGCTACAGGCTTTTGACAGGTTCATGCACGTTCGATATTCTACAAATATAATTTAAAAGAGGCGATCAAAAACAAATGAAACAACCCGCTCATTTACGAAATAATGACAAAGGACGGTTTTTTGGGGATGAGCGATTGTCTTATAGGTTACATTCACCCCTAATCGGGGAGAAGCTCTTTTACCTTTGTCCAGACCAGCTCTGGTTCAAAGCCCTTCCGGATGGCATGTTGGGCGGTCTTATTTCTCTTAACAAACAGGTTTT
>JAKEEN010000251.1 GCA_022616575.1 Flammeovirgaceae bacterium | reverse complement strand
ATAATGAGTGTAAACATGACTTACTTCCTTAGTTCCGTAATTTGAGCCGCAAAGTAAGCCTTTTTCTGTGGATATTTCCAAATCAGCTTTTTGAGCACCTCAATGGCTTTGTCTTTTTTGCCTTGTTTCAAGAGGATGCCCACCAAAGTTTCAGAAACGATGGTTTCTTCAAATTCATTGCCCTTGGTTTCTGTTAGGTCTGCGGCTGGCGTAACAGGTTTGCCCTTTGCCGGACTGATGGAGGGTTGGGTTTTTATAAACTTATCGATGATCTCGATTTGTTCTTTCTGCTTATTGCCCGGCCGGAGTTTCTTTTTGTGTTTGATTTCTTCAATCAAAGGGTCAACAACTTCTGTTTTTTTAGTCCTAACGGGCGGGTGGTGTTTTGATGGCTTGGCTGGCGCAACTGCCTTTTGTTCCTGCTTGGCAATTTTAACAGCTTGCTTCTCAATAATGGCTTCGAAATTATGCTTAAGCTTTTGCAAGCGTTTCAGATCAATTAAAACTTCCTTGGCGTAATCAATATCGTCAATGGTTTTATGGATCTGCTCAGTAGAAAGTGTTTCAGTAGCAGTTGCCAAAGGCTGGTCTGCTGTTTCCCTTACAGGCACATAGGGTCTCAGTACCGGAAACTCTTGCGACATAATGGTTTTCAAAACTGCTCTGTCTGTGGCATACACAGCGGCCTCTTGTAAAACTGTTTGTTGTACATCCAGCTGATGGTCTTTGGCAAAGCGTGCTGCCAGTGTGTGAAGTATCTGGCTTGCCGGGTGTTCATTGCGAAGATTTAGTAACTCAAAAGCCTCAGCAGGCGATGAGGCTCCCGGACTTTCCAATAAATATTTAAACCGGTCTTTATTCAAGGGTAGAGAGAGTTGCTATTGGTAAAAATAAGTAAAAAAACGTACCACCGGCAATGGGGTTAGTTCTTTATTCCCCTGCTTTACTGGGAAAGGCAGCCTGTTAAATCCCAAATATCAAGCGCCCTGCCTGCGGCAGGCAAGACTCAAACAAATTATAGAACCCAAACCCTAACTTCCAATCCAGTTTTTGAATTTGGAAATTGGTGATTTGACGTTGTTTAGGACTTGACGCTTGGAAGCTTGGAGTTTATGGGTTTACCAATTGGCTACGGAAGCATTGAAGATATCGAGAATAATCTGGTCAAAAATCTGTTTGGTGAGATCATCCTGCACATCGGAGAGGTTTTGCTCGTTAGGAAAGTCTTTAAAGAACGAAAATGATTTGTCTTTGAAGCTCATGGTTTCATCCAGGGTATTTGTGTAAGTAACTTTTACTACGATGGTAAGACGGCTCAGCGCTGCAGAACTTATTTGATTGGGATTTTGAGAGGCTGTGGGTGCTACCTGGCTTACTTTGAAATCGGTAATAATTCCTTCCATCTGCAACTCACCCTCTTCCTTAATTACTGACAGACTACTGTTTTGTTGGAAGTAGTTTTTTAACTGGTTGGTGAGGGTGATGCCCAGGTTGGCCGGGCCCAGGTCTGTGTTATTATAAAATTCCTGAATGGAAATGTTTTTAGCGTTAATCGAAACACCCGTGAATGAATAAAACTTGCAGGAGGGCAAAGCAAATAACAAGGTGAGGAGCAGGGCGAGTTTATTCTTCAAGATTATATTCTTTAATTTTTCTGTACAAGGTACGTTCCGATATCCCCAAATCCTGTGCCGCATATTTGCGCTTGTTGTTGTTTTTGCGCAACGCACGCATAATCAATTCTTTCTCTTTCTTCTCTATAGATAAGGAGTCATCCTCTGTTTCGTGCGCAATGTCCTGAATCTCTTCGTGAGAGGAGTCGCCATTGATGTGCGACTGACTTTCGGGCTGGATGTTAAGAAGTACCGGTTCGTCTGTAACGGCTGACGACTGGCTATCTACACCCTCAAACAAATTCGGGTGGTCTTTTACCAACTCACCGGCCTTGCCCTGATTATGGTGCAGGTTCAGCACTATCTTTTTTAAATCGAGCACGTCTTTCTTCATATCAAAAAGCACCTTATAAAGAATATCCCGCTCTGAGAAACTATCACCTGATACGGAAGAAGCGCCACGCACCAGGGCCGGGAGTGTATTTTCTTTAGGTAAATAATGAAGAAGCTTGTCGGCTGATATCTCTTTGTCCTCGGTTGAGAGCACAGACATTTGTTCAACCAGGTTCTTTAACTGACGGATATTGCCAGGAAACCTATACTTAATAAGAATTTCCCTGGCTTCATCGGTAAGCGTGATGGGCTTAACACGGTATTTTTCAGCAAAATCGGAAGCAAACTTTCTAAACAATAAGTCTGTATCGCGGCCGCGTTCGCGCAATGGGGGTACATAAATAGGTACTGTGCTCAGGCGATAGTAAAGGTCTTCACGGAATTTACCTTCCTCCACCTTGTTCATCAGGTTTACATTGGTAGCAGCGACAACTCGCACATCGGTCTTTTGTACTTTGGATGAACCCACTTTGATGAACTCGCCATTTTCTAACACGCGCAATAGCCTTGCTTGTGTCCCGAGCGGCATCTCACCAATCTCATCAAGGAAGATGGTTCCACCATTGGTTACTTCAAAATATCCTTTGCGTGCCTCATGGGCCCCTGTGAATGAACCCTTCTCGTGACCAAACAATTCGGAGTCGATCGTACCTTCAGGAATAGAGCCGCAGTTGATGGCTATAAACTGGCCGTGTTTTCTTGAACTCAGGTGATGGATAATTTTTGAAAATGATTCTTTACCGCTTCCGCTCTCGCCTGTAATCAACACCGACATATCGGTAGGAGCAACCTGCATTGCCACGCGCACAGCATTATTGAGTAACGGTGAATTGCCAATAATACCGAAACGCTGCTTTACACTTTGTATTTCTGATTCGCTAAATGCCATCTCTTGCTCTTAATCGTTTTCGTCCGTTTATCTTATTTTGCATTTACTGAGACTTCGCTATAAGCTACTAGCTGCAAGCTTAACTGAGTTTGCTTGAAGCTAGTAGCTAGCAGCTTGAAGCTATTTTCCCTATCAACGTAGCACTCGTACATTCTTCCACCAACACATTTACATAATCACCTTTCTTGAATTCTCCTTTAGGAAAAACAACCACTTTGTTAGCTGAGTTTCGTCCTTGCAAAAACTCTTGCGAACGCTTTGAATATCCTTCAACCAAAACCTGATGAACTTTACCTACATCCAGTTTATTTCTCTTCAGTGAATGGCCGGTTTGCTTTTCGATGATCTCCTGTAATCTTCTCTTCTTTACTTCCTCGGAAATATCATCCGCATATTTTTTGGCAGCTAAGGTTCCTGGCCTTTCTGAATAGAAGAACATATAGGCGAAATCATAATTCACAATATCCATAAGGGAAAGTGTTTCCCGGTGTTCTTCTTCCGTCTCTGAACAAAAACCAGTTATCATGTCTGATGAGATACCACAGTCCTCGCCAAGGATCTCCCGTATCTTTTGAATTTTATTCAGGTACCATTCGCGGGAATATCCGCGGTTCATTAATTCAAGTACACGGCTGTTACCGCTCTGCACCGGCAAGTGAATGTATTTGCAAATGTTCTTGTGCCTGGCCATGGTATAAAGAACATCATCGGTGATGTCTTTTGGGTGAGAGGTTGAAAAACGAATGCGCAGTTCAGGATTTACCTGTGCCACCATTTCCAGCAGATTAGCAAAGTTGATCACTTCACTCACATTCTTCTTTTCAATCCACGCCTTATTGTTTTCCTCTTCACTCCATTTATAAGAGTCAACGTTCTGTCCGAGAAGTGTTACTTCCCGATAGCCCCGGTTAAATAAATCCCTTGCTTCAGCAACAATGGAATGCGGGTCCCTGCTTCGCTCGCGACCCCGGGTAAAGGGCACTACACAAAAGGTGCACATGTTGTCGCAACCACGCATAATGGAAATGAAAGCTGTCACGCCATTCGAATTCAATCGTACCGGACAGATATCAGCGTATGTTTCTTCGCGCGATAAGAACGTGTTTACAGCTTTTTCACCTTCATCAACCTGGTTAATCAATTGAGGTAAATCGCGGTAAGCATCCGGGCCGGCCACTAAGTCAACAATCTTTTCTTCCTCGAGGAGTTTTGATTTTAATCGTTCAGCCATACAACCGAGCACACCGATCAGCATCTCAGGCTTTTGCTTTTTGATGGCATTAATTTGAGTTAAACGATGGCGAACGGTTTGTTCTGCCTTCTCGCGAATAGAGCAGGTGTTTAAGAAAACAACATCAGCCGTGTTAATGTCAGAAGTCGTATCAAAACCTTCCTTTTGAAGTATGGAAGCTACGATCTCGCTATCGGAGAAGTTCATCTGGCAGCCGTAGCTCTCTATATATAACTTGCGGCTCTTACCGGTGTTCTGCTCTGCTGAGACCTTGT
>JAKEEN010000250.1 GCA_022616575.1 Flammeovirgaceae bacterium | reverse complement strand
AGGATAGCGAAAACACCGATAATCTGGACAATGCTTCCGAGCGAACTTACCATTCCAAAAACTAAAAGAGCGAAAGTATCCCGTAGGTCGAGTTGCACGATCAAAGCCATCGATGTAAGCCGCAAAATTACGTTTAATATAGAGTATCCAAGCAGGGTGCGTTGCTGTCCCATCACGTTGTAAACTTCTGTCAACGCAATAGCGACAAAATTAAAAGCATACGAAATGGCCAGGATTGATGCAAACGTACCAGCCTTCGACCAACTGTGGCCAAAAACCCATGGAAACAAAGAATCAGCAAGCAACGCAATACATATAAAGATAAAAAAGCTGAGCATTGAAAGAACAGAAAACAACCTGTACAACCGGGTTGACAGCACCTCGTGCGACACATTTTTCAGTTCATGTACTTTTTGAAGTACCAGCGGTGCGAGCGTATAAGGGACGAGCCTGTTAAAAATATCAAGCAGGCTGCTGGCCAAAGCATAAGCTCCCAGCACGGCCGCACCGAATTGCCATTGAAAGAAAAAAATAGGAAGATGGCCCGACAGGTACACCAAAAAAGTGGAAGGCAAAAAGTATAAAGGAAAGGACTTAAAGTGGATGGCCACCTGTTTCATGCCTAAGACGCTTATCGATTTTTTAAATGATTTCCACCTCGCACCCACTGTTTTGTACGGGTACACAATTATTCCCAAGGCCATCACTTTGCCAGCCAGATCGCCAAAAACAAGACCGATGCCCTTGGCGGATACCAACAGCCCATAGGCAATGTTGGCCAACCTTGAGAATAAATTCCAGCTGAAGCCAGTCAATCCGTTGATAAAAAAATATTTGCGCTGGATATTAACACTTAAGAGTATATCAAGAACGCTGGCCAGCCAGATACTCACAGGTATGAGTAGCAGGAAATCAGCCGACAGAGTTGTATCAAAAAAAGTGATAATCGAATTTTTCCAGACAAAGAGAATGATAAAAGATACCAACGCAACCGCACACACTAAGATGAAAATCAATGCCACTAAATTGTTACGCTGTTGTTTGCTTTCTGTCAGTACAATTGCTTCAGAGTACCGGAACGTGCTAAAAAGTGTTACGTTGAGCACAATGGAATTGAAGATGGCAAAGAGGCTATATTCAGCGGGCTCAAAAATCCGGGTAATGATCGGTGAAAGAATAAATTGCGAAATGATAATGGCAGCATTCCACGATGAAGCAATAGACACGTGCCGCATAAACGAACCCTGCTGCCTTATTTTTTGAAGTTGCTGTTTTAAACTACGCAGCATATTTACCGATGGTAGTTACTGTTAGCAAATGAGGCTTGGGGAATAGCAAAGCCATGATTTATGAAAAATTCTAGTTGTTTGGTAAAATCTAACAAACATAACGAAATGTAAACTTTGCCCTATCCTGCATAGCTGGTTCTTAAAGGTGTGCCGGCAAACTACATCATCAAATCAAGATATTTTGCATCTGTTATTTTCAATAGCAACATTATAGTAAATTGCGGCACAAAATTCCGAAGCATTGAAAGTATCATTAATCACCGGGGGTGCCGGCTTTATTGGCGCTCATGTATCAAGAGAGGCACTGAAGCTTGGCCACAAAGTCATTATCCTGGACGACCTGAGTGGCGGATTTGAAGAAAATATTCCTGAGGGAGTGATTTTTATAAAAGGTAGTATCACCGATTCAAAATTGATAGGGGAGTTATTTCAAAATCATTCCATCGATTACGTTTACCACCTGGCCGCCTATGCAGCAGAAGGCCTGAGTCATTTTATCAGGAGGTTTAATTATGAAAACAACCTGATTGGCAGCATCAACCTGATCAACGAAAGCATCAGGCATAAAGTAAAATGTTTTGTCTTTACATCATCTATTGCTGTCTATGGCAAAGGTCAACTCCCCATGCATGAAGATATGACTCCGCTTCCCGAAGATCCGTATGGCGTCTCGAAATTGGCCGTAGAGCAGGACCTGAAATGTGCCCATGAAATGTTTGGGTTGAATTACATTATTTTCCGACCGCACAATGTGTATGGAGAATATCAAAACCTGGGCGATAAGTACCGAAATGTAGTAGGCATTTTTATGAACCAGCTTATGCAAAATAAACCACTCACTATTTTTGGCGATGGCATGCAAAGCCGCGCCTTTAGTTATGTGGGCGATATTGCACCGGTCATTGCCAATTCTGTCAACATGCCAGATGCACAAAATCAGATTTTCAATATTGGTGCCGATGTGCAATTCACGGTAAAAGACCTGGCCACCGAAGTCTGCAAAGCCATGGGCAAAGAAGGGCAAATCCGTTATCTTGATGCGCGCAACGAAGTGGCTCATGCCTACTCAAGCCATGAAAAAGCAACCCGCGTTTTTAATACAACACACTCCACTTCTTTGCATGATGGGTTAAACAAAATGGCGGCCTGGGCTCTTCAAACCGGTTCGAAAAAAAGCTCTTCCTTCAGCAACATAGAGATAACGGAGAAGTTGCCACCGGTTTGGCTCGAATAAATCAACGCGTGAAAAAAATATTATTTGTTGTTCCGCACCGAATCAACCGGGCTCCTAATCAGCGATTCCGTTTTGAACAGTACATTTCTTTCTTAGCAGAGAACGGTTTTGAGTGCACGGTGTCGCCACTCGTAGTCACAGCCGAAGAAGATAAGCAATTTTACCAGGGAAGCCGGCTCAACAAAGTTGTGCTTGGAATAAAACTGGCTCTGCGAAGATTGGCCGATACGCTTCGGTCCAATCAGTTTGATGTTATTTATATTGCCCGCGAAGCTTTTTTTACCGGCTCCATTTTTTTTGAGAAGAGGCTAAAAAAAAGCAAGGCAAAAATAGTTTATGATTTTGATGATGCCATCTGGCTGGATGTTGTTTCGGTGAACAACCGCTTTTTTTCATGGCTTAAAGATGCCAGCAAAACCGCCAGGATCATTCAATTATCGCACAAAATATTTGCGGGCAACCAATACCTGGCCGATTATGCAAAAAACCATAATTCAGATGTTGTCATCATCCCCACCACTATCGACACACAAGCATACCGACCAGCCTACCGTATTGACAAGGACCGCATAACCATTGGCTGGAGTGGCAGTGTTTCTACGATCGAGCATTTTCAATTTGCCATACCAGCCCTCCGATTATTGAAAAAAAAATATGGGAATAAAATTGAGATTAAAGTAATTGGTGATGGTAATTTCAAAAACGAAGAACTCGGCATCCGGGGGATGCCCTGGAGGGCTGATACCGAGTTACATGACTTGCAGTCCATTGACATTGGCATGATGCCCTTACCCGATGATGAATGGACTTGGGGCAAATGCGGCCTGAAAGGACTCCAGTACATGGCCTTAGAAATTCCCACCATCATGTCAGCAGTTGGAGTTAATAAAGAAATTATTCAACACAGAAGAAACGGTTACCTCGCAACAACGACTGAAGAATGGGTATTGATCATTTCTGATTTGATAGAAAATCCATCCCTACGCATCGCCATTGGTCAAGAAGGACGAAAGACGGTGGTCGAAAAGTACTCTGTAGTTAGCCAACAACAGGTTTACCTCGATCAATTCAGGTCGCTCGTGAACTCCTGAAGTTTATCCTGTTTCCAGGAAACATAAATCATGGCCAGGGCCGTCCAGTAAAATGGGAGTAGCGGAATTTTGTAACGGGACAAGGTTCCGAAATTGAATGTGGAAACCCCCACTCCGAATGCAAAAATCAATGCAAATACCAAACAAAAAATAACTTCGGTTTTGAGATATTTCAATATCCGGCCCCGGACAGTCAATACAACTCCGAGTGTAAAAAATAAAGTGACCAGACTTTCAATAGCCGAAAGCATCATGAGCGGATTACTTACTTCCCATAAGTAAGGTCTGAACAGCGATACATTAATTGCCTCGGGTGCCAGCCTGATCATACTCTGCCAGGTACCATCCAATTCACCGAGTGTATAACCTGAGCCTTCACCCTCACGGGCACCCCAGCCGTACCGGATGTCATACGCGGTGATCATGGAAGTTTGGGCAATTTTATCAAGCGAATAGCGGGGATCATCTTCCACCACTTTGTTGATACTGAAATACGTAAGCGCAGCACAAAGACAAATCACGAAGGGTATGATCAACATCCGCATGGCGATTGAGCGGACCTTAAACAAGTAACCGGAAGCAACCCATACAATCACGGCCGCCACTAAACTGATAAGAATATATTTTTTGATTGAATAGATAGTATAGAACGAGAATATTAAAAGTGCCAGGTATTGAAACTGAACTCTTCTTTCAAAGAAAATTCTGTAAAGGCTGAATGTACCCATGCCAATAAAAGCAAATGTTATGGTATCTTTCAGTATGCCAGACCCCCAAAAAAGAGTGGATGGAATAAACAAACATGAAATGGCAAACCAATGCACCGCCTCTTTGTGCGTTTTATAAAATACGAGAAACAACATCCAGCTTCCGGTAAAGCCCAAAGCGGCAAATAATACTGCCGTAGCTGAATATGTAGAAAATGTAAACAGATCAAAAAAGGCCGCGAACTGTATCACAAAAAATGATTGCTCATCGCGCCAATACCAGATTCGGTCACTGATATCCCACATGCCGGGGCCAAAATAGCCGTGCAGGAAAAAGGTCCTGATTCCTTCGGAGGGAGATTCCATAAAAATTTCCCACAGTACCCGACTTCCATGTGTATGGTAGGCAAACGTATCACCTCCCTTGTAGTAGAACTGATAGATAAAACCAACCGCCAGCGCCCCTATTATTTTGAGTGTGAGAGCCGGAAGAAAATACCGCCTTGTTAATTCATCGCTTACTTGTGGCCTGATAAACCAGGCTGCCACATAAACGGCAAAAAGCACTAGCGGGGTTACAATGAAGTCGCGCAGTTCCATTTAATTGTTGTTGGTTGCTGGTTGTTAGTTGCTCGCAGGTTTTTCCAACACGAACAACTAACAACGAATTTAATCTTCCTTCTCCATTTTCTTCAATCTCCGCTTGGCATCTTTAAAGGCTTCGTCTTTTCGTTTGGATTTCTTTTTCACTTCTTTAAAATATTTTTTAGCCGCAGCTTTGTCGCCCTTTTTTTCGGCTATCTCTCCCAGGGAAATCATGCTGTACAAATAATACCCGGAATCTGTTGCATCAATCTCTTCGGCATATTTCATGCATCGCTCATAATATTTTTTTGCCTCGTCTAATTTTTTCCGGGTTTCATACATCTGGCCGAGGAAGAATGAAGCATACCGACCGCTGGTAGCTTCATACCCATTTTGAGCACTATCGATTTTACTTAAAATAGATAAACACACTGGCTCTAATTCTCCATACCGTCCCATTGAATACAACATGCGTGCATAGTAGCGATGGAAGTATGGATTTTCCGGATATGTCTTAAACAAATATTCGCTGATCTGAAAAGCCCGGGGTTGATCATTTTCAAAACTATTCAGAATGCGCATGAGCCAAACCATGGCTTCTGTGCGTGTGTAAAATGCATTACCCGAAACTTCTTTAAGTTGTTGTAACCCTAGCTTTTTATCGCCTTTCGGGAAAAACCAGAGTACTGGTTTAAGCACGGGATAATTTTCAGGAACCCAAACTGAAAAATAATTATAGAGTGCATCACCAAAAACTAACTCCGGACTTAAGTTATGATGTCCTTTGCTTACCTCTAAGTAATTCAGCGCAGTCTTTCCTGCCGATGCCGCCTTTGTCCAGCTCTTTCTTTCTTCATCAGAATAAAGTCGGCCCTTAAAACCATAAGCAGCCGCAAGAAAAAATGAGGCTTCAACTTTATATGGCGGGTATTTTTTGTACAGGTGTTCGGCAATCAGAATGGTTGAATCCATGTATGTCAGAAATTGCTCGTCATGCGATTTGTCTTTCGTGTTGGGCATAATCTTCCACCACTCAATCAGTCCCATTAAAAAATACGGCAACGGGTGCCAGGCATATTTTTGTTTTAACCACCTGAATTGCTGTTCGGCCTTATCAAACTTAAAATTATAAAGATCGTTAAGGGCTTGTGTGCAATCAAGTTGAACCGAAATATCCGACAGCAAAATGATGGTGGTGTCTTTTTTTAACGCAGATTGGGTCTGGGCAGAGGAGTTTACATTTAAAAATAACAGGCAATAGGCAATAAGTAATAAGCAATAGGCAGGAGGAAATGACCAATACTTACCAACTAAATTTGAAACTCGTAATTTTAAAATTCGGAACATAACCACCTACACACTTAAGCACTTAAACACATTGAAGGACGAAACTAAATCAATATTCTCAGCCGACAAAAGGTTACTATTTCTGCTGCTTTGCCTGCTTACTCTTCTCTTCACATACACCCGCCAGGTTTTGATAGATAACGAAACGGCTGCCTTCGAGTTCTTACAAGACAGGCCCGAAGGTTTTGTGTTGCGTGTTTTAAATGCTCTCGAGTTGGTCGGCATCCCTATTATATACGCCTGGAAATTCACCGTAATCGGTTTTGTGATTTGGGTCGGTTGCTTTTTATATGGCTACCGGGTAACGTATGCCCAGTGCTGGGGTATTGCCATTGGCGCTGAATTTATTTTTCTGCTGGCCGATGTACTAAAGATTCTATGGTTTATTGTCGTGGTGCCCGACCCAACCTTGGCACAGGTCAATGCATTTTATCCTTTTTCCATGATCAGCTTTGTTGATTATTACTATATCGACAAACGATACGCCTACCCATTGCGGGCGCTAAATCTTTTTGAAGTTTTTTATTGGTTCGCCCTGGTTACCCGCATTCATTCTGTGGCCAGGAAAGACAAGAAAGTAGTCTGGTGGATCGTTTCTTCATCCTATATCCTCATATTCTTTTTATGGCTGGTGTTTTATATGATTGTTTATAAATAGTCCATGGTCCGTGGTCGAGGCTCATGGTGATGTGTCTAAGCCTATGGACTATCGACTAAGGACTATATTGACTGTGGACTTATTTCCCTATTTTCGCCCCTTCATCAGTTGAAGTCCCCACACTTCGGGACGAAGGCTGACAGTCTGCCGGAGTTCCCGATGAATTGGACGAAGGTGGACTTAATTTTATAACTCTGTCTCTATTTAGAAAAATGAATTTTCAACGAATTAACAACATCACGGGCTGGGCAATTTTTGCCGTAGGCCTTGCCACGTATTGGTTCACCATGGAAGACACCGCCAGCTACTGGGACTGCGGTGAATTTATTGCTGTGTCTTATAAACTGGAAGTTCCTCATCCTCCTGGAGCACCCTTATTCCTGCTGCTGGGAAGAATGTTCTCCTTTTTAGCCCTTGGGGATGTAACCCAGGTGGCCTATTGGATCAACTTTTTAAGCGTTCTATCAAGCGCTTTTACAGTACTTTTCCTTTTCTGGTCGATTACGCTTTTTGGCCGCAAGATTTTAAAAACGAAAAACGATAAAGACATCACGCTCGACCAAAGTTTGTTACTGATGGGTGCCGGTGTGGTGGGTGCTTTAACTTATACATTTTCAGACTCCGCCTGGTTTTCTGCGGTAGAGGCTGAAGTGTACGCCATGTCATCATTCTTTACCGCCTTTGTAGTGTGGGCTATGCTGAAGTGGGATGTGATCGAAGACGAATCAAAAGCCAATCGCTGGCTGATTCTCATTTTTTACATGATGGGCCTCTCCATTGGAGTGCACTTGCTGAACCTCGTTACAATCCCCGCACTTGCCCTCATTTACTATTTCAAAAAATATAAGACAACGACCTGGGGCATTATACTCACCATGTTGATCAGTTTATTCCTGATCATCCTTATTAATGACATTATTATCCCGGGCTTACCATCCATTGCAGGCAGTTTTGAAATTTTCTTCGTGAATACGCTGCGGTTGCCGTTTGGTTCAGGTGTTATTGTTTTCGCCCTGCTTTTAATCAGTGCCTTGATTTGGGGAATCATGTTTACGCAAAAGAAAGTGAAGCCAGTGCTCAATACGTTTCTTGTTTCCATTGCTTTCATTTTGATTGGGTACGCCTCCTACGCAGTGATTGTGATCCGCTCAAGCTATGACCCCCCGATCGATGAAAATGACCCACAAGATGTTATGAGCTTTGTGAGTTATTTGAAACGTGAACAATATGGAAGCCGGCCCTTATTGTATGGCCAGTATTTTACTGCCCAGGTAAAAGGATACAAGGAAGGTGCTCCAACTTACAAAAAGGGTAAAGACCGATACGAAGAAAAGGATCGCAGGGTAGAGTATGAATATGCACCCCAAGATCAAACTATTCTACCCAGAATTTACAGCACCGACCCTGACCACCAGGAACGATACCGCGATATTTTAGGGTTGCGCGAGGGTCAAAAACCAACCTTTGCTGATAATATCCGGTTTATGTTCAAGCACCAGATTGGCTGGATGTACGTGCGTTACTTCATGTTCAATTTTGCCGGTCGCGAAAGCGATACTCAGGATGCGAATTGGATGGTACCTAACCAATGGTTTGAGAAACTTCCGCAAAAATTGGCTGAGAATGGCGGGAGAAATAATTTCTTCATGATTCCCTTTGCGCTCGGCTTAATCGGAATGTTCTATCAACTTGTTAACGACCAAAAAAATGCAGCGGTCATTAGCCTGTTGTTTATTCTTACAGGCGCTGCCCTTGTTGTGTACCTGAACTCTCCTCCGGCAGAGCCACGCGAACGTGATTATATCTATGCCGGCTCTTACTATGCTTATTGTTTCTGGATTGGCTTTGCCGTAATTGCTATTGCCAACACGTTGCAGAAAGTGATTAATAACCTCAAAGTAACAACCGTTGCGGCAACCTTGCTTTGTTTCTCTGCACCGGCACTCATGGCTGCTCAGGGATGGGATGATCACAATCGTGCAAACCGATACTTCTCCGTTGATTCTGCGATTAACTATTTACAATCATGCGAACAGCAAGGGGTGCTTTTCACAGGTGGTGATAATGACACGTTCCCTCTCTGGTATGCTCAGGAAGTTGAGGGTGTTAGAACAGACTTACGGGTAATTGTATTGAGTTACTATAATACGGATTGGTATATAGCACAGTCCATGAGGAAACATTACGAATCAGAACCGTTCCCATATACACTCTCATTGGAGCAATATCGATCAGGCGGCCCGAATGATTATTTGCCTTATCAGGATCTTGGCATCAAGAGCATGGACCTGAAGCAATATTTAGGTCTGCTTTCGAAAGACTATCAAGGTTTGCGCTTATATCCATCCGCCAATGTGATTCCTACACGCGACATTGTTTTACAAGT
>JAKEEN010000249.1 GCA_022616575.1 Flammeovirgaceae bacterium | reverse complement strand
GCATCATCATCCACCTTAAACATACTCATGATTAACACCTTTGCGCCTGCTACTAAAAAGGCACGCTGCAATCCAAAAACGCCTTCACCAGCCTGAAGCTCACCCAAACCTGTTTCACAGGCACTCAACACAACCAAATCTGTTTTGTCGAGGTTAAGGTTCATGGCTTCATACGCAGTGAGAATGCCGTTCTCCATGTTGTAGTTGTATTGGGTTTTAAGCAGCAGGTCTCCAGCTCCCTTTAGTAACAGGCCATTTCTTAGCAAAGGATTTTGAGCAACCTGTGCTTCATTACCTTCCAGTTCTTCATCATGACTGAGCTGATCAGTCGGTTTGTAGAACCCATGTGTAGCAATGTGGAATATTCGTGGACTATTCAACTCTTTCACATGCTCCTCTGAGGCATTTCGATCCACAAACTGATTGATGCTCCACCCTTTCTGTTTTAACAAATATTGGAGTTGTGTTACTTCTTTTTCTGTTCCCGGCAAGGCCGTTATATCACCATCCGCTGATGCAGTAAGATAGAATGCAGGATTACCAAACATGGATGCCATGTTTTCATTGGATGAAAGTCTTGTCTTTACTTTTTTGATATATAAGTCTTTGGTATTGCTAACCAGTATGATGTTGGAGTTATCCAGAATGTATTTGCCATCGGGGGTTGGAATTGACTCGAGGTTTATTTGGTTGTAAACGCCATCGGCTGATAAATAAATGGTAGCAACCTGGCCAAGTTCTTTTTGCATGGGCTCCCAGTAGGCCGCGTAAGAGACTTCATCAGGTATTTTGTTGATAATGGCATTTCTGTAAAGCCTGAAATTGCGGGCTTCCATCTTCTTGCCATTATTCAGCATAATAGCTTTGGGTTTTGTTAAGTCACTCCTTAAATACAAAGCCGTATATACAACGGAGTCGGTAAATACGTGATTGAAGTGGCGGTAACGTACCATCTCAATGGCTACTTCATTCGGCTTAAGGGATTTGCGCACATCATCGAATGTGATGCGCTTGTTTTCGAAGCTTTGGCCAAAGATTTCTGATTTTTGGCTCAGGTCTTTTTCCAGCTTTTCTACTTCCTGATTTAGGGCCGCAACATCAATTTCATTTTCGGTGAGTTGTTGCGGACTCATAGAGAGGGCTAAGGTTAACTGTTCTTTCTTCTGTTGCCAGGTATTATACTGCGACTTCAGCGCCTCATCTGTGCTGTTTTGTATCCGTTCCCTGATTTTAATTGATGAGCTTAAAAGCAAAGCCTTCGTGAGAAGCTGATAGTTGTACACTTTGCTGGTCAGGTCTTTGAAGTCCTCCAGGTTACTAAAAGCAAGTGTGTTATAGAATTCAAAATCTCCTTTGATGGTGTTCCAGTATTTTGCCTTCTCGCGTTCACTCAGGGCAGGGAAATATTGTTTAATGAAATTTTCATAATTAAAGAGAGACTCTTCGATCAGTTTCTTTGAGCGTTTGTAGTCCTTCTCCATGTAGTACACCTTGGCAAGCTTGGAAAGGACTTTTACATACTCAGGGTGGGTTGTGCTAAAGAACTTTTCATAGATATCTTTGGCCTGGTTGTAAAATTTCTCGGCATTCTTATAATTTTTTTGTTGATAATAGATATCCCCTGTCAACACATAAATACCGGCAGCATTAATATTATTTTTTGAGCCGGTCTTCGCGCGCCAGATGCTTTCTGCTACTGTTAGTGAGTTAAAGGCAACATCAAACTTTTTCTCAGAAACATATAGCACGGCTACGTTTTTCAGGATTTCTGCATACTGCGGATTGTCCTTACCCAGCTTGCCCGCCATAATGTCTCGTGCCTCTAACATTAGTTTTTCCACATCTTGCCGGTTATCACCTTTGTAGAATTTGATTAAAGCTAATTGTGAAAGCGATTTAGCCACTTCGATGTGGTTGCGCCCGAATTGTTTTTCCTGGCTGGTGATTGTTTTAACAACACTAGCTTCTGCTTTTTCATAATCGCCAAGTGTGTAGTAAATATCACTCATCAATTTTTGTGTGGGTGCTGTTTTGGTTGAGATTTCACCGTACGTTTTTACTGCGAGTGAGTTTGCACGCTGTGCCACTCGTTCAGCTTCTGTATACTCACCTTTAGCAAGTAAGATTCTGCCCTTGTTAACCAGAGGCTCAATTAGCCGGATCGATGCCACACCATAGAGGGTTTCATTTTGCTTGATGAGCTTGGTCAATATTTTATCTGTTTCTGAGTACTTACCTAACTGAATAAATAGCGATGACAATTCAGCCGCGGTTGACAATTCATCACCAGCGGGTACTTTAGCTTTCGAGATGATCTTGGCAGTTCTGTCAAGATTACTCTGTGCTTCATCAAACAATCCTTTTATACCATAAAGCTTGGCTTGGGTTTCTACAATGTGAACGTAATCGATAAAGCGAAAATCATCTTTGCGGTATTCGTCAAGAATTTTGAGTGCATTATCGATGTTGTGTTCAGCTTTTTCATACTGGCCAATCTTGAGCTGGAGATTGGAAATTTGAGTAAGGGCCACACCATAATCCGGATCGGTATCACTGTATTTAGAACGCGCCACATCACCGGCTTTGCTTAGCGTCTTATCAGCTAAAGCATACCGGTCAGTATACTCATAAAGATTTGCCAGGTGACCAAGAATGTTTAAATGATCTTTTTGCCAGTTATCTATTTCTTTAGCAACAATTTTTGAATAGCTCTCCTGGAAAATTTTGTCGGCTTCGTCAATTTTATTTGTATAGTCCAGTAAATAGCTGGCGAGTTCTAGTTTGGCCAGGTGATACTCAGGCGAATTTTCTCCGGCAAGTTCTTTTACTACTTCTAATTTTTGAGTTAGATAATTTTCAGCATTGATGAATTTCAAATCTGCGATGGCAACTTCCCGCAAAAAATCCAACACGCTGATGGTGGTTCTATAGTATTTAGGAAGCACTTTTGAACCTAACATCGCCAGGGCTTGAGCTTCGAGGTTTTTAGTTTTGTCTTTGGCAAGTTTGGTACTGAACTCGACAGACTGAAGATTAAGCTTGAACAAGGTAGTTTTTGGATAGCTTTTATCAAGCAGTTTAACATACTCAAGTTTTACATTTTGATAGCGTGCATCATACCCATCAGATTGTAGCCGGCCCAAATAAAGGTCGTAGATATCATGGATCATCAGGTCAGTTTGGGTACGGGCTTTCAGATTTTTCAGGATCTCATCCAATTCAAGCTCCTTCTCTGCCGCTTTGCCACCATTGTCAAAAAACATTTTAGCATATTGAAAATTATTGCGGACAAGATTTAAACTGGTCTCGCCCATATAGCGTTGATTTTTCTTAATCCACGTTTGCGCTGCTTTAAAGGCCGAATCAGCGCTAATCAGATTTCCTTTTTTTCCGTATGCCTGCGCAATGAGTGTGAGTTGACGTGCCCGATCACCAAAGCGAAACGGCAATTCAGTTTCATCTACACGCTTGGTTTCAATTTTTCCCTGGGTTACAACCGTTTCTTTTTCGACAGCGCGCTTTACAAAATAAGGTTCTACTTCAACCAACGTTTTAATGGCTTCATTACAATATCCCTGACCGATCAAGGCTTCGCCTCTCTCAAGAGCAAGACGGCCTTTAAATTCATCGTTCATCAAGCCTGCATGTTCAAGTATATCTTCAGCCTGGTCCGCATATTTCCTGCTTATACGGTAGTACCCATACTGGTTGTAGACATTGGCTACATCAATCAGGGTGGAAGCATACTGAGCACTATTTTCTGTGTAGGCAGCCATGCTCGAACTGAGTGCATTGTTCAGGTTGCTTTCGAACGTTACCATCAGGCCCTGTCCCAAATCAACTTTGGCCGACATGAGGTAATATCCAGGCATGTAAGGATTGTTCGGGCCAAGTTTTGCTGTGCCTTTTTTAAGTTTGGATAATGATTTCTTTGCAGACTCGTATTTACCGGCTGCAAATGCCGAGTTGGCTTTCTTTACGATTTTATCATACTTCTTTTGCGAAATGGATGGGCTGGCAATTAACAAAAACGAAAAAATAGCCAGGCACATAATCCTGCTGGAATTCATAGGATAAGGGGTTTTTAACGAACCCCTAATCTAATCAATTAGCGCTGTAAAGTGAACTAGGTGCGGGATTTGGTAAGCTTATTTAGTAATTCGCGTGCAGCATCCGTTATGACCGTGCCGGGGCCGAAAACAAATGATACCCCCGCCTGATATAGAAAGGCATAGTCCTGCTCTGGAATAACACCACCGGCAACAATCATGATGTCATCGCGTTTTATTTTTTTTAGGGATTCAATGAGTTGGGGAACCAACGTTTTATGCCCGCCAGCCAAACTGGAGATCCCTACAACATGAACATCATTTTCCGCGGCCTGCATAGCTACTTCATCGGGTGTTTGGAATAGTGGCCCGATATCAACATCAAAACCTAAATCAGCAAAACTGGTGGCAATAACTTTGGCGCCACGGTCGTGGCCATCTTGTCCCATTTTTGCAACCAGGATTCGCGGCCTGCGACCATCTAAAGCCGCAAATGAATTGGATAGTTTTCTGACCTCTTCAACAGCTTTGTTACTCTTCATTTCACTTGAATATACACCTGAAATTGATTTAATGGTTGCTGTATATCGGCCAAACGCTTCTTCCATGGCTGATGAAATTTCGCCCAGTGTAGCTCTTTTGCGAGCGGCATCAATGGCAAGCTCTAAAAGATTACCGGTTCCATTTTTTGCATGATGGGTTAGTGCTTTAAGAGAAGCTGTAACTACTTCATTGATTCGATCTCTTTTTAAGTGTTGGAGTCTTTGAATTTGCTCTTCGCGCACAGCGGTATTATCGACTTCCAGGATATCGAAGTCAGGCCTTTCATCGGTCTTGTATTTATTAACGCCTACAATAGTATCGCGACCGGAATCGATTCTTGCTTGCTTGGCTGCTGCGGCTTGTTCAATTCGCATTTTTGGTAAACCGCTTTCGATCGCTTTTGTCATTCCACCCAGGGCTTCAACT
>JAKEEN010000248.1 GCA_022616575.1 Flammeovirgaceae bacterium | reverse complement strand
GAGTCAAGCCGGTCCAGCGCGAAGGAGACAGGCTTCGCCCACCCCGCCACGGGCGCGGTACCGGGAGCGATGAGTAGCTGCCGCTTCAGGAACGAGTTGGCATGATGGTTTCATAGCCACATTCTTTGGCAGCCAATACGCCATGTACACAAGAATAGTCGAACTCAATACCCTGGCCAATGCGGTTTGGACCTGAGCCGAGGACAACAATTTTTTTCTTGTTGCTGGCAACAGATTCGTTCTCGCTGTCAAATGCTGAATAGTAATATGGAGTTTGTGCTTCAAATTCAGCGGCACAGGTATCTACTAATTTATAGACCCTTTTAATGCCTAAATCATTTCGCTTTTTATAGACCTCGCTTTCAAGGCAGTGGAGTAAGTGTGCTATTTGTCTGTCGCCAAAACCTTTTTCCTTGGCTTTTCTAAGAAGATCGGTTGGAACTGAGCTGAGATCGTGTTTCTCAATTTCCTTTTCCATCTCAACCAACTCTTCGATTTGTTTTAAGAACCAACGATCGATCTTTGTAATCTTTTGAATGGTCTTGGTTGGTATTCCGATTTTCATGGCATCGTGAATATGAAAGAGACGATTCCATGTAGGATTAGCTAAGCTATGAAGCAATTCATCCTGATTGCGCAATTCTTTTCCATCAGCACCAATTCCATTTCTTCTGATCTCGAGTGATTGACAAGCTTTCTGAAGGGCTTCCTGAAAATTTCTTCCAATGGCCATTACTTCACCTACAGACTTCATTTGAAGTCCCAGTTTACGATCAGCACCATGAAACTTATCAAAGTTCCAGCGTGGAATTTTTACAATCACATAATCCAGCGCAGGTTCGAAATAGGCCGTAGTGGTTTTTGTGATCGCGTTCTTTAATTCATCGAGGTTATACCCTATAGCCATCTTTGCTGCGACTTTTGCAATTGGATAACCGGTTGCTTTTGATGCTAACGCTGATGAGCGTGATACTCGTGGATTAATTTCAATGCCGATAATGTCATCGGTCTCCGGATTGACGGCAAACTGCACATTACAGCCCCCCGCAAATTGGCCGATGCCATTCATCATTCTAATGGCAAGGTCGCGCATGTGCTGATACACCGTGTCAGGCAAAGTCATAGCGGGCGCAACCGTAATGGAATCGCCCGTATGAATACCCATTGGGTCGAAGTTCTCGATCGAACAGATGATGATTACATTCCCCAGTCCATCACGCAGCAACTCGAGTTCGTATTCTTTCCATCCCATGATGCTCTGCTCGACAAGAACTTCGTGGATAGGTGAGGCGTGAAGTCCGCGATTAAGGGCTTCATCAAAATCTCCGGGGAGATCAACAAATCCACCACCCGTCCCTCCTAAAGTAAATGAGGGGCGAATAACCAGCGGGAAGCCAATCTCTTGTGCGATTTCTTTTCCTTGTAAAAAGGAAGTTGCCGTTGAGCCTTTGCAAACACCGACTCCGAGTTCCAGCATTTTCAATCGGAATTTCTCGCGGTCTTCAGTAGTTTCAATGGCTTTGATATCAACACCGATAATTCTAACACCAAAATGATTCCACAAACCAGCTTTTTCGCATTCAATGCAAAGATTTAATGCTGTTTGTCCGCCCATAGTTGGCAATACGGCATCGATATGGTGTTTTTCAAGGATTTCCTTGATTGATTTTTTAGTCAGGGGCTTGAGATATACATGGTCGGCCGTGACTTTGTCGGTCATAATAGTGGCCGGATTGCTGTTAATCAGCACTACTTCAATGCCTTCTTCGCGTAACGATCGAGCTGCTTGGGAGCCGGAATAATCAAATTCGCACGCCTGGCCAATAATAATAGGACCGCTACCGATAATGAGGACGGAGCGGATACTTCTGTCTCTGGGCATTGAAAAGTGGGATTTGTAAAACCGGGCACAAAAATAATCAGGTTTTTGGGATTGAAGCAGGAATAAAAATAAAAAGGCTGCCTTTTTGAGGCAGCCTTTTAAGCTAATTAGACAAGATTATTTCGTGCGTATGATTTTTCGGGTAACCATGCCATAATTTGTGGAAATTCGAAGCAGATAAATGCCTCCCGACAATTCACTAAAATTGATTTTCTCGGATGGTGAATTATGCGATTCAAATTCCTTGTTGAAAAGAATTTTGCCCTGAACATTGGTTAAAGAAATTGATCGCACGGCCAAGGAATTCTCAAATTCAATGGTGAGCACTTCTGAATTGGTTGGATTTGGAAACACCTTAATTAGGTTATTAATAGTTTCTTCTGCACTAAGTATGATGTCAAGGGTCACGGTGTGCTCATCCTGGCATCCGTTGTCACCTGAAACTATGAGTGTAACATCGAAACTACCTCCAGTTTGATAAGTGTGAGTAGGGTTTTGCAATGTGCTTGTCTGATTATCACCAAAATTCCAAGACCACAAAACGGCATCAGTACTTGCATCGGTAAAATCGATAGGATCTCCATTTATTGCGGATAAGGTAGAGGCAGTAAATAATGCAGTTGGCTTGGGTATAGAGGAAATCGTAATCTCTGGTGAAGTAGATTCACACAAGAGGGTATTATCTACAACAGTCACGTCAAATGTTCCCGCACTAACATCAATGGATTGAGTGGTTGCGCCATTGCTCCATAGATACTCGTCTGCCGTAGCAACTGAAAGTGTTATAGAGTCAGTGCCGCACACAATTGGCGTTGCGACAGAAGAGGTAATCGTTGGGATTGCTTTTACCAATACATTAGCCGCAGTGCGAACACTTTCGTAGGATTGTTCTGCATTTGAAACATAAAATATGGTGTCATTATAAAGGTTTCCGGTAACCAGTGTCGCGCCTGAATATATTGGACTCCCCCCGGTAAATTCAGTATACCAATTAAGATTAGAGGCACCACTGGCACTGATGGATGCATTGGAACCGTAACAAGTTTCTGCATCAACCACAGTCGGTTTAGGTGCTTGTAGCAAGAAATTGTATGCTGTATCCGCCTCAGCAGCTGAAGTCAATAGTTCCTCAAGATTATTAGCAGCGTGAAGAGCAAAGGCAATTGTAATTTCATCTCCCGAATTAATTGTAAACGGTCCTGATGAAACCACATGGCTTACGTCATTACCCTCCGCTGTTGATTCTCCGGCTATCAGTCTTTCTGTGCTAAGGGAGGTAAATTTTTCCGGATCGGTATAACCATCGTATAATCCAAATGGATTGCCCGAAATGGATTGATCATTATCAATGGCATAATACCTGGCTGCTTGGTTAAGGACTTGGATTCCGGCATGTGGTAGCTCAGGCAGATTTTTGGGATAAATGAACCCTATCTTCTTACTAGAGTTCCATCCTGCTGCATCAAGCTGTCCATTTGTGCTGATGTCCCAATCGGCAAAGACTCCAAAGTGAAAGTTATTGAGGGTATTGACACTTACGTTCTTTACCTTGTATTCCAAAATTACAAATTGATCATAGGGGGCCTCATTCCACACGAGGCTTCGATACGTAACTTGAAGGGAAGCACTTGGAAGGGTCGAGGCATTAGCAAAAGATCCATACACTTCAGATGTTGATCGCTCACCGGGAATAGCTTTGCGGATCCTGTCTATAAAGGTAAAATCCTGATCAAAGGATGAGTTGATTCCTCTTACATTGTTATTAATATCAGTTGAAGACGTCCCCATGATTAAACCCATCTCAAATAAAATGGAAGCATCGTTAAAAATAAAGCCACTGCCCTTTTCTTGGTTGTTTGGGTCATCATAACCAACGCGGCCGCGCGAAGTTATGGATGTGGTAATTTTATTTTCATCAACATCTACATAGGATGGATTGATTAAAAAACTAATAATTTGAAAATCGCTGAAATTACCATCGGTAAAAGTAAGCGTGACATCTATTACTTTGTTTTCTGTAACGTTGGCTGCCAGGGTTACAGGAAAAAATTTTTCTACGGATTGACCCTCATCAATAAGTCCGAGAGCGATTTCGTCATTTTGAAACGCTATATCAGAGCTGCTACTTGTTGCTTTGACTTTAAGTCCATTGGTTGAGCTTTTTAAATAATTCGTAAAGGTGATATTTAGAAATCCACTCTGGCCAGGCTCAACGAAAATCCCCTGAGCATTTACCAATCTGACATTCGTAGCTCTAATAGAGGGTGATTCTAATGTAAGAGCCGAAGCAACATCTAGACGACCCTTACCCATTAGGTTCTTAAATGTGGATGAGATTTTAGTATAAATAATGGGGTCAGCGGATATTCGTAATTGTTCTGCTACTTGAAGGGGAGTGAAAGAAGGGTTATGGGACCAAACAAGTGCAGCTGCGCCCGAAGTTATAGGGCATGAAAATGATGTGCCCTGAGTCGTAGTGTAGATGTCATCAAAGGAAGTAGTAAAAATTCCTGTTCCGGGTGCTGAGATATCCACAGTAGAGCCGTAATTCGTGAAGGATGCTTTGCCATCGGTTGCTGTTGTGGCGGCTACAGATAATACGTAATCATAGCCAGAAGGATAGTGCGCATTCTTTGAATTTGAGTTACCGGCCGCGCCAATTACTAGACAACCAAGATCGAAGGTCACATAGGTAATTATGTCCTGGGCAATTTGACTTCTGCCCGGCCCACCCCATGAACAATTGATAATTTTTCTTGGCACATTGTCCTGAGTAAGGCTAGTGGCTGCAAACAGAATTCCAGCGTAGGCATTTGAGAGGCCAGGGTCTTCTTCATTTTGATTATCTGCCGTATGCTTGGTATGAAGTATTTTTGTCTTGAAACCAATCCCTGCAATACCTACATTGTTATTGGTAGATGCACTTGCACAACCCGCTACATTGACTCCGTGGCCCAGCGTTCCACCGTTAAAAAGCTGGGTATCGTTATCACCAATAAAATCGGAGTCAAAGGTGTTTAACGTATCATCGCCCGCAAAATCCCAGCCTCTTACATTGTCAATATATCCATCAGCGTCATTGTCAAGTCCATCGCTTGCAACCTCATCGGGGTTTGTGTATAGTTGGTTTACCAAATCAGGGTGGTCTAGATCACCGCCTGAATCAACAATCGCGATGACCGTTTCGGTATCCCCCTGAGTGATATCCCATGCTTCATAGGCATTTATTAAATCAAGGTAGTACTGTTGTGTTATAGATGGATCATCGGGTATAAAATCCATTTTATTACGGTATACCGGTTCAACAAGTTCAAATAGTCCTGTGGCATACAAATCCTGAATTACATTCTCAATATTTTCACTTTTAGAAAAGTGAAGTTCATAATACAATGACATATCTAAGCCACTTTTTTGTTGGCGATAAGGTCCTGCATTCGAACGCGCAGCAGTTGCGGCTTGGGGATTTACCAAAGGCTTGGATGAAAAACTTTTTGTGCTTCTTGCTCCAACACCACTTCTAAGAAAATTGGACTTTTCGGTGCTTTTCAGTTTTACCAAGGCCATGCCCGGGTAGATGTCTGACTTTGAAATTCCTTGCGGAAGGGTGAATTTTTTCGGATTTTTTTGTGCGTAGGCAATTCCAAATGCCAAAATGGCCAACAGGGTAAGAATTTTTCTCATTTCACATTTTTTCAGATACGTCAATCACTTTACTCCACACCCGCCATACATTTTTATAACAAATCTTCTCAATGTCTTCGGGTGTGTAGCCTCTTTTTAGGAGAACAAAAAGCAAGTTAGGATATTGCGAAACATCTTTCAAGCCGAGGGGCAAACTATCGCCCACACCATCAAAATCTGAACCTAAACCCACATGGTTAATACCCACAACATCAACAACGTGATCGATATGGTCTGCCACTTTTTCTACATCTGAAAATAATTCTTTGTGTTGCTTGCCGAATTGTTCGATAATTGGTTGTGCGGCTGAATCTTTTGATGTCAAACCTTCTTCTTTTAAAACTGATTCTAAGGAGTCTCTTAACGGATTGTTTCTGCGAGCCACTGAGTCAAGAAAGTCAGCCCCAAAATTGATTTGAATAACGCCTTCATTTTTAGCTAACTCTTTTAAAATGTCATCAGACATATTGCGCTTGAAATCGGGGGTGAAATAGCGGCACGAAGAGTGGGAAGCAATAACAGGGGCTTTTGTCAGTCTTAAGACCTGAAAGGCTGTGCTGTCAGAAACGTGCGAAATGTCTATCATAATACCCACACGATTCATTTCTGCAACCACCTCCTTGCCAAAGGGGCTTAATCCATTCCATGTTCGCGTAGTGTCGTACGATGAGTCGCAGATCAGGTTGTCGGTAGCGTGCGTAAGTGTTACATAGCGAATACCACGATCAAAAAAATATTTTACATTTTTTATATCATCGCCAATGGGTGCTCCATTTTCCATGCCCATTGGCAAAGAGATTTTTCCCTCAGAAGTATTTTTCTCTATCGCTTGGGGCGTTCCCGCTAATGCAAACTTATCGGGATGGGATTGCACAATCCCTTCAATCATAGTAATGAGAGAGTCGGCCAGTTCTTTGGCTCCACCTGTTTTTTGATAGCGCGAGGGGATATAAATCGACATGAAAGGGGCATCAAGACCTCCTTTTTTAGCACGTTCGTAGTCAAAGTCACCTTCATTGGTCTTTACCGGAATGCCGATAAATTCTTTTTCCAACCGGAAGTTTTTGATTTTTAACCGATACGGAAGATCAACATGACCATCGGTGATGATGTAGGCTTGTGCGAGCGAATCGGCAATTCTTCTTAATTGATTATCTGATAATTTGGAGTAATCAACCTTACCTTCACGGTTTTGGCAAGCCGCCAGCAGACCCAGCGAGACAATAATAAATCCTTTGATAAATTGCATGCGAATATTTTTTTCTGGAAAGTATTTAAAAACTTCAGGTATGACAAATAAGAATTTGTGGAGGAGATGCTAACTATATACAGCCGGTCGCAACTGGCCTTGCGCAACGGTCAGGATAAGTCTGAAGTATGGATTGCCTATCAGGGGAAAATTTATGATGTGACTCATTCGCGACTATGGCGAAACGGAAAACATTATGAACACTGGGCAGGACAGGACTTAACCGATGAACTAAAAGAAGCTCCGCATACGGAGTATGTTTTTGAGAAATTAAAAATTGTAGGTCTTTTAAAAGCTGCGAATCCCTAACTTGCCAGTATGATTTTGATTGCAGACAGTGGAGCATCGAAAACCGATTGGCGTGTTATTGAAGGCGATGGAAAAATTTCCCAGGCGCAAACCGTTGGATTCAATCCTTTTATTCAACCAATTGAACAATTTGAACAAGAAGTTCGTGAGGTGTTGTTGCCCCAGCTTCATCATGATATTAAAAGCATCTACTATTATGGCACAGGTTGTTCATCTGAACGCAACCGGCAATTAATCCGAACGGTCCTTGAGCGGTTTTTCACCGATGCGCATATTGAAATCTGGCACGATTTGCTCGCTGCAGCGCACGCACTATGCGGAAACGAAAAAGGAATTGCTTGCATTTTGGGCACAGGAGCTAACTCATGCCTGTACGATGGTAGAGACATCACGCACAATGTAACTTCCTTAGGTTATGTGTTAGGTGATGAAGGAAGTGGCGCATGGCTTGGCAAACAATTGGTAGCTGATTATTTAAGAAAAGATTTACCAGAGAAGCTGTGGGATCACTTTAAGAGGAGATTCCCATTCGATAAAGAAGAAATTTTAGAGAAAGTCTATAGCCAACCGATGCCGAGCCGGTTTTTGGGTAGTTTTTCGAAATTTATTTTTCAGCATTTAGACGAACCGTATTGTTACAAATTGGTGTACCGTGGATTTGATGAATTTTTTGAAAAGAACGTTCGGAAATACCCGGGCGCTGAATCTTTGAAAATTCATTTTACAGGCTCTGTTGCATTCTACTTCAGCGACATTTTAAGGCAAGTAGCTAACGATAAAGGATTGATAGTAAAAAACATTGTTGAGAACCCCATTGCCGGGTTGACATTATTTCATCAAAAGGACCTTCAGAAAATTGAGCACCACTGAATCCGCATCTTATTACGATCATCTCGAAAAGATGACTATTCATGATTTGTT
The DNA here is from genome assembly GCA_022616575.1 of Flammeovirgaceae bacterium. Lineage (GTDB taxonomy): Bacteria > Bacteroidota > Bacteroidia > Cytophagales > Cyclobacteriaceae > JAKEEN01. The sequence goes on along the minus strand of JAKEEN010000248.1, from coordinate 2,015 downwards.
GACGAATATCAACAAAGAAGATAAAACTGTGCCCAATGCCATTTCGAAAGTCCTGCCGCAAATAGAAAAACTTATTGAAATCATTGTTGAGAAAATGAGTAGCGGGGGAAGGCTCTTTTATATAGGTGCGGGTACCAGCGGACGATTGGGAATTTTAGATGCCTCTGAAATTCCACCGACTTACGGAATGCCCTATGGAAAAGTAATCGGTTTGATTGCCGGTGGAGATCAGGCGATACGTAAAGCAGTAGAGCATGCTGAAGATGATACTGCTCAAGCGTGGAAAGATCTGGAGGGATTTAGTATCAATCAAAATGATGTACTCATTGGCATTGCCGCCTCGGGGAAAACACCGTATGTGATTGGGGGTGTAAAAGATGCGAAAGCAAATGGTATTACCACGGCATGTATCACCTGCAACGAGGGTTCTGAACTCGCAAAAAGTGTAGATCACCCAATCGAAGTAGTTGTAGGCTCCGAATTTGTAACAGGAAGCACGCGCATGAAAGCGGGAACGGCTCAGAAACTGATATTGAATATGATTTCGACCATTACCATGATTAAACTCGGAAGAGTGAAGGGAAATAAAATGGTTGATATGCAACTCACTAATAACAAGTTGATTAGCCGGGGAACAAGAATGATTATGGATGAACTGCAGGTTTCAGAACAAGAAGCTGAGGAGTTGTTAAAAAAGTACGGATCGGTAAGAAAAGCGATTGATAGCACGAAATAGCTTCAAGCTGCTGGCTACAAGCTTCAAGCTTAAATTTTTCAATTTTCTAACGTTGTACTTCCAACTTTACAGTAGACTCAGCTGCGCTTCCCCAACTATCGCCTCGGCCGGCACCAGGTATTTTTTTCGCGTTTTCATTTCGTAACAAAGTACGCGTGTCCTCTGAGTCGTTCCTTTCTTAAAGAACCTGCCTTGTAATCTGAAGACTGTTCCCTCCGGAAGTTCGGCCAGGGTTGTTTGAAAAGCGTGGTTGCGATCAAACTTCCGAAAGGCTTTGGTTAGTTCCACATCAGCAAATGAGCTTGCTTTTGGGCTTTGCATGTGGACGCGAAGAATATTGAGTAGCCCTTCTGGAAATACCGAGCCATCATTCAAAAGCGGTGCCATTAAGTTTTGGTAAACCAATTTCCATTCTTCACCGTGAGGCTCTGTTCTCAGTCCAAATTGCAGGACTGTTCTGTGGTGGGCTACTTCATGAATAAATGTTGTGAGAAAGAGAAAGCAATTCAGGTCATGATTGAGTGTAATGCGAGGCCTGTTCATCGAACGCCTGACTGTAAAATCACCAACCTTGGTCTGGCGGCTTTTGGTCAGTTTTAGATCGAAGGGGTTTTCCTGCCAAAGATTCAGGCAATAGGCGAGCGCCAGGGTGGGGATGCGGTCTTGAAGTAGTTCTTTTACCTTTTGTAAATCCATAGAAAAGAAAAAAGGCTTTAGTTTTCTAAAGCCTTCCCGGGAATGCAATCGAATTTCGATTGATTACTGAGCAGCAGCAGTTGTATCTGCGGCAGCAGCAGTAGTGTCAGCAGCAGCTGAATCAACTACAGCAGGAGTTTCAGTAGCAACTGAATCCACTGCGGCAGCTTCTTCTGTCTTCTTGCCACCACAAGCTACGATAGCAACTGCAAAAGCAGCAACCATCATAAGTGCGAACAATTTTTTCATAGTTTACAGGTTTTTATAAATCAGCCGCAAATATACAACGATTTACACACCACGCTAAGTGGTGTAAGAAATTTTATTTTTTCTTAAAAATCAGCCTAACGGGCGTTCCCTCAAATTCAAAGTGCTCCCGAATCTTATTCTCAAGGTAGCGCTCATAAGAGGGTTGTATATACTGGGGGAGGTTACAAAAGAACGCAAACGATGGAAACCGTGCCTTTACTTGTGTGATATATTTGATCTGTATATGCTTTCCCTTCATAGCTGGTGGCGGGTAGTGCTCAATTTCCGGGAGCATGGTATCGTTGAGCTGGGAAGTGGGTATTTTCTTTGTTTT
>JAKEEN010000247.1 GCA_022616575.1 Flammeovirgaceae bacterium | reverse complement strand
GTCTGCTTCCTTTAGGTATGAAATATTTTCAGTTACCTTTTGCTGATTGTAGTGTCTTAGAGCTAATGTATAATCCTTAACCGCGTAAGGGCTGATTTTCAGGGCACTGAGCAACCCTTTATCACTTTTATCTTGAGCCGTGGTCGCGATCAATAACTTGGTAAAGAAAGAGTACAAGAAGGCCACAACGGGTATGATCGGGTTACGCCTGCTGTTACTTTCAAAGTAGTTGACAATTTTAGTTGCTAATAAAGTATCGCGATGAACGATTGCACGTTGCAACTCAAAAATATTGTACTCTTTACTGATGCCTACCTGGCTCATTACCCGATCGGCTGTGATGGGCTCCCCATCCTTGAGGTTTATACACAGTTTATCAAACTCATTGGTGAGCCTGCTTAAGTCATTGCCAACAAATTCACACAATGATTGCACAGCACGATCCTCGATGCTTATTTTTTTTCCTGAAGCGTACTCCCGTACAAAGTCAGGCAACTGGTTGTCATACGGTTTCCTGGTAGTTACACATTCCGTCAGTTTATCGATTTTCTTACCGAGTTCTTTACGTTTATCCAGGCTCTTATTTTTATGACAAAACACCAGCACGGTACTGGGCACGGGTTTGTTTACATAGTCGAGCAACAGTTTAGCTCCCGTGTCTTTACCAAGATCCTGAATTTCTTGGGCCTCTTTCACAATTACCACCTGGCGTTCGGCCATCATCGGAAATCGCCTGGCGTGGGTGAGTATGGTGGCCATTGCTACATCCTTGCCATATACTACTACCTGATTGAAAGACTTCTCGCTATCAGAGAGCACATGAGCTTCGATGTAATCTGAAATGAGATCGATGTAATAGGACTCCTCTCCCTGCAAGAAGTAGACGGGTGCATACTTCTTAGCTTTCAACTCAGTCATAATCTTTTTTACCTGGGCATCCATCAATTCACCTGTTTTTTATCGCTTAACGTTATGGCGGTCGAAATTCCAACTAATGCACCTGCTAAGTGTGACTCCCAAGAGACCATCGGGTCTCCCGGTAACACACCATAGAATACTCCACCATAGAGCAGCAAAGTAATAATGGATATGAGCAACGACATAGGGTCTCGTCTAAAAATTCCAAAAAAAATCATAAAGAAAGCCAACCCATAAACAAGTCCGCTGGCACCAATATGATTGGCAGGGCGCGCAAACATCCAGACAATGGTGTTTGTCCAGAAATAAGATCTGAAAAAGACCCGATGACCGATGCGGCCGTAAAAAAAGAAAAGGGCCGAGCCTAATAACAAAATGGGAACAGTATTGGAAATCAGGTGCAAAAGATCGCCATGAAACATGGGGGCAGTGAAAATTCCGATAAGACCATAGAGTGTGCGTGGCACTATACCCCATTCTCCCAGTGACCAGCCGTAAACGTTTTCCAAAACGAATACCAGCCACATGATAAAGACTAAACGGAAGGGAGCAACGGAACTACTGAACCAGGTTTCGGACATGAAATACTAAACAGGGACTTTGAGCATTGGGAGTTTAATATATTTGGCTTCTTCGCGGCCAACTTTCTTCATACCAAAAAAACCGCCCGAAGAGCTGGCAATACCGGAAGCCAAATCCAACAAAAAATTATAGTAGTGAGAAGCAAAGTCTCTATCGAGTTTTAACAATACCTCATTTAAATGTGATAGTTCTTCAACAAGTAAGGGGTTTCGCTGGGTGGCCTCATAAGGATATGACTGAATCAGAATCTTAAGTGTCTCTTCGAAGTCAACGGAAATATCCCGAAAGTAGCTGGCTAATGTAGCAGATGACCGTTTCTTTTTCTTGGCCGATTCGATGGCTCCCTTTATTTCCTTTTTGTCGATCGTTCCATCTGCTCCCGCGATTAATATACACACCTGAAAGGGCGCCTTCAGCATTAACTCCACTTCGCTTTTTGTCAGATTTTTGAACTCTGCAACCACGGTAAATTATCTTGCACAATATACTTGATTCGCAACAACTAATTGAAGTTATATCAATTAAAATTGCTGGATAGAAGTATTTTGATGAACTTTTCGAGGTATTATCACTTGAATTATCTGATCGATGTACGAGAAAGACCCTATTAAAATATTTGTTGTTGAAGACGACCCGGCCTATTCGAAGTTTATTAAGTATGTGCTCGGCCTGAACCCTGACTTTGATGTAGAGTTTTTTACTACCGGTAAGGACTGCATCAACAATTTATATAAGAATCCAGCGGTTGTTACATTGGATTACTCACTGCCTGATATGCCAGGAGAAAAAGTACTGGCTCATATTCGTAATCAAGACCCCAACATCGGGGTGATCATTGTGTCGGCTCAGGAAAAAATTGGAACTGCGGTCGAACTGTTGAAGTCAGGGGCCTTCGATTACATTACCAAAGACCAGGATACAAAAGACAGGCTGTTAAACTCCATTAACAATGCACGCAACAAGAGCTCTTTAATCAAAGAAATAGATCATCTCAAGAAAGAAATCTCTGTCAAATATGAATTTGAAAAAAGTATCATAGGCAACAGCACCGCTATTAAGAAGGTCTTCACCCTTCTTGAGAAAGCAGTGAACACCAATATCTCTGTTTCCATTACAGGTGAAACTGGAACCGGTAAAGAATTGGTTGCCAAAGCCATACATTATAACTCGAAACGAAAAAATGAACCCTTTGTAGCAGTTAATATCGCTGCGATTCCCCGCGATTTAATTGAGAGTGAGCTATTTGGTCATGAAAAAGGTGCGTTTACCGGGGCTGTAGCCAAGCGCATTGGTAAATTTGAAGAAGCAGAAGGGGGAACCATATTTCTGGATGAGATCGGTGAAATGGATCTCAACCTGCAAGCCAAGTTATTACGCGTTTTGCAGGAACGGGAAATTACCCGCATCGGTGGAAATCAGGTTATAAAATTAGATGTTCGGGTTATTACTGCAACGCACAGAAATTTGAGTGACGAAGTAAAAGAAGGCAGATTTCGCGAAGATTTGTATTATCGATTGCTTGGATTGCCTATTCATCTCCCACCTTTACGCGATCGGGGCAACGATATCATTTTAGTTGCTAAACACTTTCTTGATCAGTTTGCCAAAGAGAACCAGTTGCCAAAACTAAAAATTGATAGTGAAGCTCAGGAGAAACTCTTGCAGTACCCGTTCCATGGGAACATCCGCGAATTAAAGTCAATCATTGAATTAGCTGCTGTGATGACGGAGGATCAAACCATTCGTCCGCAGGACATCAACTTTACCAGTTCTTTACGGATGGAGACCTTGCTCCATCAGGAAATGCCCATGCAACAATACATGTACAGAATCATCAGGCATTTCCTGGATAAGCATGATAACAATGTTTTGGAAGTAGCCCGCATTTTGGATATCGGAAAATCTTCTCTCTACCGATACCTGAAAGAAATGGAAGATGCCGGTATCTAAAATGAAAGCGCTGGAGAATTACATTCGCAAAGGAGGTTTCTTCAAAGCCGTTGTTGAAGATGGTTCTGATATTATTTTTATTGTAGACTTTGAAGGGGCCGTTCTCTATCATAATAATTCGGTACACGAAACATTAGGTTATCGGGCAAGAAGCCTGGTAGGCAAAAAATTCTTCGATTATATTATTCCCTCTGAGCGTGATGAATTTATAAAACGATTTAAACATTGCCTGAAACGGGCTTACTCAGAAAAAATAGAGTTTCAATTTCTTTGCCGGGACAACACGTATCGCTTTCTGGAATTCAATGCCATCAACCTGAAAAATAAAGAAGGCATCCCAGCACTTATTCTTGACTGTCGTGATATTACCCAGCGAAAGCGTGATGCTGAAGAATTGCTCAGGCTTCAAAAAGCGAAAGATCAGTTTCTGGCCAACATATCGCACGAAATCCGAACCCCTATCAATGGCATTGCCGGAATGGCCAGCCTGCTCAACCTCACCCCTAATGCTGAGGAGAGAGAAACCTATTTAAGTGCTATTCGGCATTCAGCAGAAAACCTGAAAGTAATTATTAACGACATTCTTGATCTGGCCGCTATTGATTCTGGTAAATTAAAATTCGAGAAGATTGCCTTTAATCTCAACGATATTCTACCATCATTAATAAGCACATTTACGTACCAGGCCAGAGAAAAGAAAATAGAACTTAGCTACTCGATCGATCCGTCACTCAACACCTTCCTTCTTGGTGATCCGGTTCGTCTTAATCAGATACTCATCAACCTGATCAGTAATGCTGTAAAATTCACTCACCATGGTTCCATCAAGGTCAGGTGCAGTGTATCAAAATCACGCGGAGAGAAAAGTTGGATTGCGTTTGAAGTCTGTGACACAGGCATTGGCATACCTTCATCTAAGCTCAATACTATTTTTGAAAGTTTTAGTCAGGCCGATGAAAGTGTAACCAGAAAATATGGTGGCACTGGACTTGGTTTGACTATTGTAAAACAATTGGTAGAAATGCAGCGTGGAAGCATTTATGTAAGCAGTCAGGAGAATATAGGTTCGGTCTTCTCGGTGATTATCCCCTATACTTTAGCAAAGGCAAAAAGCTTTGAACGCAAAGCCGGTCAAAAAAAATTAACAAGCCCCTTTGACCTTCATAACCTGAAAATTTTGCTTGTTGAAGACAACGACATTAATCGCCTGTATGCAAAAAGTATCTTGAAAAATTGGCAATGCCAGGCGGATACAGCTGAGAACGGTTTGATTGCCATCGAGAAACTAAAGGCGCAGGAGTACGATGTTGTGCTAATGGATGTACAGATGCCGGTGATGGATGGTTACGAAACGGCCAAAGCGATCCGGCTCATGCCATCACCTATTAGCACTATTCCAATTATTGCCCTTTCAGCAAATGCCACGAGAAGCGATGCTGAACTATGCCTGGCAGCTGGTATGAATGATTATCTGGCTAAGCCTTTCACCCCGGAAGATCTTTACAGTAAATTATTTCATGATCTGGGGATCAGGCCGAGGCACAAGCATGAGAAGGTTGCCGAACCTATTAATGGATTAACCATTGACCTGCATTATTTGCGTTCCGTATCGAATGATAATGCAGAATTCATTCGTGATATCATCGAAACATTTATTGAAAGCCTTCCGACCATTATTGAGCAAATGAAGCAAGCATTGCATAATGAAGACTCACTCAAGGCTGCTCAATTAGCCCATCAACTGAAACCATCCTTTACTCTATTGGGGGTGCCAGAGTTAAAAAAGAAAGCCATACTTATTGAAGAGTATGGCAAGAGCGGAAAAAATCTTGAGGTTCTTGCCGGATTAAGTCAGGAGTTTCTTTCTGCGTGCAAACAAATTCGGGAACAGCTTATTATTGAGCTTGATAAAATCAATTGATTACCATTACTTTTCTGTACACAAGATTCTGATTATTGTAGCTGATCCTGACAAAGTAAAGGCCATTGGCAAGCCCACTAATATCTACAACCTCTTGTGTATCTGTGAAGCCTCCTGAGAGAACATCGACCCCGCGCTGATCGACAAACTTATATGAGTAACGCTGGTAGGCATTCTCACCAATAGATAAATTGATTTTATCCGCTGCCGGGTTAGGATATACTTCAACCTGGTTGGCTAATAATTGTAATTCACCCTCTGCGGAAGTAACGATGATACCCTTCAGTGCAGGTGCTTTGATTATGCTGGACTGATAGATTCGCTTGGTGTTAATGTCTTGTATAAAAGCAATCAGTGAGAGTTTAGTCGGGTCTTGAATCGGTACGTCAATTTTGTTGTTAATGTTAACGGTGCGCGTTACGCCATTGGTCCAACCGTTAGGTAGTATTTCAACCGATAAACCTTGAGGTTCCAGCAACAGTTTTCTTAACACATTGCGATATAATGCCGAACCTACAGTGACACTATCTTCCACGAGGGCTACTTGCAAGGCTACCGGTGATTTTAAATCTGCCAACGTATCGATATAAATAAAATCGTAGGTAACATTAATCATCGTACTATCACCAGTTGGTGTAATAGCCCCAACAATATTGAATTGTGGATCTTCGAGCGATCTCCTGTCAAGTTCTTCAGGCGTTATCTTTAGCTGGTTACCTGTGAAGCCACCAGGCACTGCGCCATAGTCGCCCAGGATTCCATCCATAACAGCTTTTGGCGCTTGTGTAATACCATAGTATTGCGCTCGTGTTGCCGGGTCTATTGGATTATCATCATTTAATACATCAGCCACCGGATTGGCAATATGATATTCGATTTTATTAAAGTCAGACTCAAACTTAAACAAGAACTGATCCTGAAATAAATCATTGAGATAGTCATCAACACCTGTAGTCGATAAGGAAGTATTCGTGTAATATTCCACCAACACATTTTTATTTTTCTCGCCTATATAGATGTTATCAAAAGCAAAGCCGTTGAAATTAGTATTGATCTGATTTTCAAAGTTGCTACCAAATGCAATTCTAAACACCACTAATGTATCGTTGCCTGGCCCCACAGCCTCACGAACCTGGTCGAGGTTATATCTTGCATTCTTCCATCCGACAGACTTACCTGTCCAACCATATTGGCCGATGTCCTGATCACCGGGTTTACCGTTAATACCTTGTCCATTGTACCAGTTAATTCCATCACCGTTGTTAGTACCTATTGTAAGCCAATCTGCACCACCATTAACTGAAAACTGAACTGCTGCTCCATCCAAGTTATTTTCTGCATCAACCCAATAGTCGAGTGCAATCATAGGTCGTTCAATAGCAGTAAGGTTTAGACAAGGTCCTATAATAATGGACTTCTCATTATCGTAATATGAGCCCTCGTTTGAACCATAGTTCTTTCCCGTCCACCATACGTTTCCATGATTCAGTGTATCCTTTATAATATTGCCATATGGTGCACCAAAAACCCAACTGGAGTCACTTGAAGGGTTTGCTGTAATACCATCTTCAGTTAATGATGCAAACCAAGTGCCTTGTCCACTTTCATAGTTTGTAAAATATCCGGCAGTTGGTGTTGGTTGTCCATAATCAAGGATGTAAGCCCGTCTGGTGACAGAATTCTGGCAGCCATCATCTGTTTCAATAGTCAGTTTAACATTATAGAGTCCGAAATTTCCATAACGATGTTTGGGTTCCATAAACGTACCACTTGTGTTACCTGAATGAGTTCCACCGGGAACACTTGCATCAACGGTGTCTCGAATAGGTGCGAATGGCATTTCACCAAAATCCCAGGTATAGTGCGTGATGTTACTAATACCAGCATCCGATTCGTCTTTGAATAG
>JAKEEN010000246.1 GCA_022616575.1 Flammeovirgaceae bacterium | reverse complement strand
TGGCACAATACCAAATGGGTGCCGGCATGAACCAGGCAGGTATTGCTGCTGCAAAAGTGTGTATAGGTGACATAGAATTTGAAAATTCATCACGAAGGTTAAATGCGGAAGCGAGAAAACATTTGACAGATTATCTCGATTCTAAAAAATGGTTTTATGGAAAATCGTTTGCCAACCATGTTTTCTTCCCGGCACCCAAAAACGGAAAAACAATTTTAGCCGAAACGGATAAACGTGGGTTTCAAATTCGCGTTTGGGACTATGATACCCGTGAGTGGTGCCGGGTGAGCATCGGTACCCTGGATGAAATGAAAGCATTTACTAAAGCTTTTGATGAAGTGATCAGCTAATGCCGTCAAAAAATAAAATTGAAATTTCTAAGAGTATTGGGTCAGTAAGTTTCGAACTGACTGAACCCAAATCAATGAAAGCAATTCTTACGCTTGCCCATGGTGCAGGCGCTGGAATGAATCATCGTTTTATGACTGCACTTGCTGGTGAGTTAGCCAATCTTGGAATTGGTTCAATACGCTTCAATTTTCCTTATATGGAGAATGGCAAGAAACGTCCTGATGTTTCAGCGGTCGCGGAAAAAACAATTTCTGTCATGCTCGCTCACACGCACGAAAATTTTCCAAAAACCCCACTATTCGCCTCGGGAAAATCCTTTGGCGGACGCATGTCTTCCCAATGCCTTTCAAAGGAATGTCCTGATTATATTAAGGGGATTTCCTTTTTCGGATTCCCATTACACCCTCCAGGCAATCCATCTACAGATCGGGCCGAGCATTTAAAAAGCATCAAAATACCGATGCTCTTTCTTCAAGGCACACGCGATACGTTAGCGGAAATGAAATTAGTCGAGAAAGTTTGTAAGATGCTTTCTACATCAACATTAATAAAATTTGAAGGTGCAGATCATTCATTCAAATCCGGAAAGAGAGAATTCATCCCCGAATTAGCTCAAGCTGTAAACAATTGGATTCACAGTTAAAAAAATCACAGCCATCAAAATACGTCATGACCTTAAGCCACCTGCAAGACCGGCCTTCTTCCCAATTCTTTCAGCAATTTAGCATGGGCTTTCAATGCTCCGATGAAAGTTTCTTGCGATTTGTAGGGCACTCCAAACTCTTCGGCCGTCAGTTTTACAATGGGTGCCAATTTCCTGTAGTGAATATGGCATACACTGGGGAACAAGTGATGCTCTACCTGATAATTCAATCCCCCAACATACCAGGAAAGAACCCTGTTTTTGTTGGCGAAGTTTGTTGTTGTTAGCATTTGGTGAATCGCCCAGCTATTCTCAAGATTACCTTGTTCATCAGGCATTGGATATTCGGTGCCATCAATTACGTGAGCCGGTTGAAAAATGATTGCCAGGATAAATCCGGAAACGTAATGCATGGTCATAAATCCGATTAACCATTGCCACCACGTGATGGGTAACAATACCATCGGGAGTACAAATATGTATCCAACATAAGCAGCTTTCGTAACGAGCAAAATGATCCACTCGGTAACAATGTTGGCCTTTTGCTTTTTTACCAGTCCTTCGTTTTGGTATTTTATCAATCTGAAAAAGTCTTTAGCCACAATCCAAACAAAGGTCATCAATCCATACAAAAACCAGGCGTAGATATGCTGGTACTTGTGCATCGGTTTCCAGGGACTACCGGGTGCCATGCGCAATACACCACGCGGACTGATATCTTCATCTACATCGTGAATGTTAGTGAACGTATGATGCAATACATTGTGCTGAACTTTCCAGTTAAATGCGTTTCCCCCAACCATATTAAGCGAGTATCCCATCAGGTTGTTGAGCCAGGGTTTTGATGAATACCCTCCATGGTTAGCATCGTGCATAATAGACAGACCGATTCCAGCCAATCCAACACCCATAACCAGGCAAAGTGCAAACATGACCCAAAGATTTGCAACAGCGCCACTGATCATGATAAAGAAAGGAAAGAAGTACAGCGAAAACATAAAGGCTGTTTTCACATACATGCGAATGTCTCCATGCTTGCTGATCTGATTTTTTTTGAAGTACTCATTCACGCGTTGATTGAGCGTGACAAAGAAATCCTGACGGGTATTTGAAAACTTGATAGCTCGTTGCATAGGTTAAGGGTTGGCTGTTACGCTAAGTACAGCCTTAAAGTTAATTATCCCTTGCCGGATTACGAGCGTTAGGGGCTGTAATTTTAGGCTAATTTTGCAATCACTGTCTTTCCGCCTGTGGTCTTATCACCAATATTGACAGTAATGGAAGCATCGACTGGCAAGAAAATATCAACCCTTGAACCGAATTTAATAAAACCAAACTCATCACCCTGTTCAAGTTTTTGACCTTCCTGCACATAGCACTTGATTCTGCGGGCAAGCGCTCCGGCAATTTGTCTGAATAGAATCTCCGTACCGTTACTCATTTTAGTAACGACCGTGGTACGTTCATTTTCAGTGCTTGATTTGGGATGCCAGGCCACTAAATATTTCCCGGGATGATACTTGTAGTAACTAATTGATCCGCCCACGGGCATGCGATTGACATGCACATTAATGGGCGACATAAAGATTGAAACCTGCTTTCTTTTTCCTTTTAGATACTCTGTGTCTTCCGTATCTTCAATAACTACCACTTTGCCATCAGCAGGAGCTAACACAAGATGGTCATTCTTTGTAACCTGAATAGAGGGCAGTCTGAAAAACTGGAGGATCAACAAATAGAAAACAACACTCACCCCAATGATGATGTTTCTAACCACCGCATATTCAGGAAAAAGATAGTAATCCGAAACCCAGATGATTGCTACTAAAACAATCAATAAAATAAAAAGCAACGTGCGGCCTTCTTTGTGAATTGTCATTCTTAATTCAAAATTTTAAAATTCAAGATTCAAAATTCAGTTTGCTCAATTTTGAAATTTTTCAATCTTGAATTATTAATATCCTCCCCTATACTTATAGGTCTTCGCCACTTTATCGATCGCAACAATGTAGGCGGCAATGCGCATCGACACGTTGTACTGCTGCGAAGTGCGATAGACGTTGTCGAATGCATCTTTCATAATTCTGTCTGACCTGCGATTGACCCGGTCTGCATCCCACTTGTAGCCTAAACGGTTTTGCACCCACTCAAAGTAGGAGACGGTAACGCCACCGGCATTGGCCAAAATATCAGGCACTACCATAATTCCTTTTTCATTAATGATGCCATCTGCCTTTGATGAGGTAGGGCCATTGGCGCCTTCCACAATCAGCTTGGCTTTTATCTTCGGTGCGTTGGTGGCTGTGATCACATCTTCGGTTGCCGCAGGCACTAATACATCTACCGGCAGCGTCAAAAGATCTTCGTTTGAAATTTTCTGGGCATCAGTAAATCCATCCAACGACCCTTTGTTCTTTTCGCGATAGGCCCACGCTTTTTCTATATCAATACCTTTTTCGTTGAAGTAGGCGCCAGAAAGATCACTGATAGCTTGTACCTGTAATCCGCGTTCATTTAATAAACGAGCTGCCCAGGAGCCTACATTTCCAAAACCTTGTACAGCACATGAAGCTTTGTACGGATTGATTTTTAATTTTTCCATGGCAGCCATCGCAGAAACCATTACCCCACGACCGGTTGCTTCTGTTCTGCCGAGCGATCCGCCTAATACAATTGGCTTGCCTGTTACTACAGCGTTAACGGTCATACCGCGAGTCTTGGAATATTCGTCCATCAACCAGGCCATTTCGCGAGGGCCTGTTCCCATATCGGGCGCAGGAATATCCTGATCGGGACCGAAGATATCGATCATGGCCAATGTGTAGGCACGTACTAAACGTTCAATCTCACCAGCAGACATTTCACGGGGATTGCAAGTAACTCCGCCTTTCGCTCCCCCATATGGAATGTCAACCACTGCGCACTTCCATGTCATCCATGCGGCTAAGGCTTTTACTTCGTCAATATTTACGTGTGTATCGAAGCGGATTCCGCCCTTAGAAGGGCCTAAAATGGTTGAGTGAATTACCCGATACCCTTCAAAAACTTTGATGTTGCCATCGTCCATCGTGACAGGCAGAGAAACGATAACCTGCTTGGCAGGATTCTTCAACACGTTGTAAACTTCTTCTTCCAGGCCGAGATGTTGAGACGCTACGCGAAAGCGGAACATCATGGCTTCAAATGGATTTTCCTTATCAACCAGGG
>JAKEEN010000003.1 GCA_022616575.1 Flammeovirgaceae bacterium | reverse complement strand
CATGTTAGCCGGTTCTTCCTGCACCCACACTAATTTGGCATTTTTGTATTTCTTAAGGACTTTATCCAGCTGCTTTTCAGGGAAAGGATGCAACTGTTCAAGCCTTATCACGGCTGCTTCTTTGATTTTCTTTTTTTGTTGCACTTCTGCCAGGTCATAATAGATTTTACCTGAGCACATTACAACTCTTTTCACGTCTTTGATATTTACTGTTTCATCATCCAGAACTTCTTGAAAAGTACCGGAAGTAAAATCCTTCACGGGAGAAATAACTGCGGGATGTCTCAATAATGACTTAGGAGAAAATACGATGCATGGTTTTCTGAATGGCCACATTACTTGTCTGCGCATCATATGGAACAAGTTTGCCGGTGTAGTTGGATTAGCAACCACCATGTTATACTCGGCAGCTAGTTGTAAAAATCTTTCTGGTCGGCAACTTGAGTGTTCCGGGCCCTGTCCCTCATAACCGTGTGGTAACAACATCACCAATCCATTCATGCGTTGCCACTTTGATTCGGCACTCGAAATGAATTGGTCAATCATAACCTGTGCACCATTTACAAAGTCGCCAAACTGTGCTTCCCATAATACCAGGGCATGTGGCGTTGACATGGCGTATCCATATTCAAAACCAAGCACACCAAATTCAGACAAGAATGAATTATAAATGTGGAACTTCTGCTTGCTCCCTTCAATATTATCCAACCCACAGTATGGCTCATTTGTATTTGAATCAAAGAAGTAGGCATGGCGATGCGAGAACGTACCGCGTTTCACATCCTGTCCGGTCATGCGTACAGGTACGCCTTCAGCCAGCAACGAACCGTATGCGAGTAATTCAGCTTCTGCCCATCCTAACACTTTATCCTCAAAGAAAGCTGCTTTTCTGTCCTTTAGTAATTTTTCAATTTGCTTTAGAGGTTTGAATCCTGCCGGAATAGTTGTAAGCGCTTTCCCAACTTTATCAATAATAGTTTGCTTAACTGATGTGTCGGGTGATTGATCAAAATCCTCCGGTTTTGCCTTGCGAAGCTTTTCCCACTCCTCCTCAATCTTCTGTGTTTTATATGGAAGAGGTTTTTCTTTCACTTCGTTAAGTCGATCTTGCAATTGATTTCTGAAACTCTTGTCCAATTCATCGGCAAGAGCCGCATCAACATCTCCACGTTCGATCAGTTTCTTCACGTATTGCTCACGTGGGTTTGGATGTTTGGCAATGAGGTTATATAATTTTGGCTGGGTAAATTTAGGTTCATCGTTTTCATTGTGTCCATGCCTGCGATAGCCGAGCAAATCGATAAAAATATCTTTCCCAAATTTCTGACGGTATTCTACAGCCAGGTTTGAACAAAATGTAACGGCCTCTGCATCATCTCCATTCACGTGCAACACAGGTGCATCTATAATTTTTGCAATATCAGTGCAGTAAATAGAAGTTCGCGCATCATCATAGTCAGTTGTGAATCCTACCTGATTATTAATTACAAAATGAATAGTGCCACCGGATGTATAACCTGGCAGACCTGACATTTGCACCACTTCATATACAATTCCCTGCCCGGCAACAGCAGCATCGCCATGTATTAAAATAGCCATCGCCTTTTTCAAATCCCCATCGTACTCATCATCAATCTGGCCCCGCGTATATCCAACCACCAACGGATCTACAGCCTCAAGGTGTGACGGGTTCGGGGTCAGTTTCACATAAATCTTTTTACCGGATGGTGTATTGATATGGCTTGAGTAGCCCAAGTGATACTTCACATCGCCATCACCCATAGTAAGATCAGGATTTACATTGCCCTCAAATTCGGTGAAGATTTGTTCGTATGTTTTTCCAAGAATGTTTGATAGCACATTAAGGCGGCCCCGGTGGGCCATGCCTATCACCACTTCCTTAACATCAAGTTCAGCAGCTTTGTTTATAATCGTTTGAAGACCTGGTATTGTATTCTCCCCCCCTTCTAATGAAAATCTTTTTTGACCTAAGAATTTAGTATGGAGAAAGTTTTCAAATACAACCGCTTCATTCAGTTTTGAAAGAATGCTTTTTTTCTCGGCCTGGCTCGGGTTGTAATTGAAATACTCCTTCTCCGCTTTTGCGGCAAACCATTGTCTTATCTCATCGTTGCGGATAAAATTATATTCAAATCCAACGGTACCGAGGTAGATTGTTTTTAGCTTCTCAATAATCTTGCGAAGAGTAGTGCGGCCCATTCCGATTTCTGCACCAACATCAAATTCGGCATCAAGGTCGGCATCTTCCAGGCCGAACGTTTTGTGATCAAGGGTAACACCATGATCTCTCCTTTCGCGAACCGGATTTGTATTTGACTTTAAGTGACCGAATGAGCGGTATCCAAAAATCAAGTTTCTGACTATTGTCTCTTTAATTGTAACTCCATCTTCAACAGCACCCCCGTTTTCTCCGTAGCGCTGTTGCGAAAACTCATAGCCTTCAAAAAACTTTTGCCACGTTTGGTCAACGGCCGTTGGGTTTGCTTTGTAGTTTTGATAAAGCTGATCCAGGTAACTGACATCAGCGTTGGAGATATAGGAGTATTTATCCATAGCTGTTTTTGAAAGTAAACAAATGTATTGAAGGGTTTAAAATTTAAAAAACTGAATAATCGCTTAAACAAATATAATTAATATTCAGATACTTAGCCTTTTCTTCTGTCTTTATATTGCAGATACTGCCGAAACCGCTATATTTGCAGCCTTAAAAAAATAAAGGACGAGTTCCACTAAATTAGAAGCAAATGGCTGTAAAAATCAGGTTGGCCCGCAGAGGCCGCTCAAAACTGGCGTTATTCGATGTAGTCGTAGCAGACGCCCGCGCACCACGTGATGGTCGCTTTATTGAAAAAATCGGCACTTATAACCCATTAACCAACCCTGCCACCATCGATTTAAACGATGAAAAGGCATTTACCTGGTTAATGAATGGTGCCCAACCTACTGACACGGTAAAGGCGATGCTTTCATCCCGCGGCATCATGATGAAGAAGCACTTACAGGTTGGTGTTATTAAAGGTGCTATCACACAAGATCAAGCTGATTCAAAATTGGCTGACTGGCTGAAGCAAAAAGAATCTAAGATTCAAGCTAAACGCGATAGACTTGCCAGTGCCAAACAAAGCAATGCAAAAGCGCGTAAAGAAGCTGAATCAAAAGTAAAAGAAGCACGCGCTGAAGCAATCAGGAAGAAGGCTGAGGTTCCAGCCAGTGCACCCGCTGAAGCAACTCCTGCAGAAGGAGAAGTTCAAGCACCTGAAGCACAAGCATAATTCATTGCATTATTATATAAATGCCAGTTTTGGTTTATTTCCGGAACTGGCATTTTTTATTTGAGAGAATATGAATTGGGAATCATACTTCAAAATCGGGTACGTTATTAAAACACATGGCCTTAAAGGCGAGGTGACCATTTCGATTTTACCTGATGCCCCTGATTTTGATGAACTTGACTCAATCTTTATTGATCAGAAAAATAATCTGGTTCCTTACTTCATTGAAACGTTTTCACCCAAAGGCAACAAAGTCTTTGTAAAACTTGAAGGATTAAATACCCTTGATCAGGCGGAAAAACTAAAGGGCTGTTCACTTTACTTATCAAAAGAATCGCGCCCAAAATCCGGAAGGGGAAAATTCTATTTTGACGAAGTGCCGGGATTTACTGTTGTGGATGCATCTCTTGGAGAAATTGGAGAAGTGAAGGAAGTAAGCGAACAAATAAACAATCCTCAGTTAGTTCTCATTCGCGAGGGAAAAGAGATTTTGATCCCTGTGAATAGTCCATTTATCACAAGCGTGAATAAGTCAAAAAGAGTGGTTAGTGTTAACCTTCCAGAAGGGTTTCTTGAAATCTGAAATTATTCTACAGTAACTGACTTCGCCAGGTTCCTTGGCTGGTCAACATTACAACCTCTCATCACAGCAATGTGATATGAAAGCAATTGAAGTGGTATAACAGAAACCATTGGCATTAATGATTCCTGAACTGCCGGGACTTCAATCACAAATTCAGACATTTTAGGAATCAGGTCATCCCCTTCGGTAACCACCGAAATAACGCGACCTTTGCGGGCTTTTACTTCCTGGATGTTAGAAACTATTTTCTCATAAGAGCTGTCGCGAGTAGCGATAAACACCACCGGCATCTCCTGATCAATCAGGGCAATGGGTCCATGTTTCATCTCAGCGGCTGGGTATCCCTCAGCATGGATGTATGAAATCTCTTTTAACTTCAGCGCTCCTTCTAAAGCTACCGGAAAGTTATAGCCGCGTCCTAAGTACAGGAAATTAGTTGCGTCTTTAAATGTCCAGGCAATCTCTTTGATTGTATCATTAAGTTTCAGAACCTGCTCCACCTTTTCAGGAATTGTTTCTAACTCCACTAACAATTCATGAAACTTGCGCTCTGTAATGGTTCCTTTTTTCTGAGCAACAATTAAGCTGATCATACTGAGCACCGTAAGCTGTGCAGTGAATGCTTTTGTACTGGCAACTCCAATTTCCGGTCCAGCGTGTGTGTACGAACCTTCATGTGATGCACGTGCTATGGAAGATCCAACCACATTGCAAACACCAAATATGATTGCCCCTTTTGATTTGGCAAGATCAATGGCTGCCAATGTATCAGCAGTTTCACCGGATTGTGAAATCGCTATAACCACATCGCCCTCACGAATTACAGGGTTTCGATAGCGAAATTCTGAAGCATATTCTACTTCCACCGGTATACGGCAGAATTCTTCAAACATATATTCAGCAACAAGGCCTGCATGCCACGAGGTACCGCATGCCACAATCATGATGCGGTCTGCGTTAACTAATTTATTTGCATACTCCCGAATGCCCCCCAAAACTAATCTTCCCGATTTTGAATCCAACCTCCCACGCAAACAATCACTGATCGATTTTGGCTGTTCAAAAATTTCCTTCAACATGAAGTGATCAAAGCCACCCTTCTCAATGGCTTCTAACTCCATTTCCAATTTATGAATGTAGGGAGTCATTGGAACATCCTCTGTTGTTTTGATGCGCAGTTTGCCATCATTCACGATAGCAATCTCCTGATCATTCAGGTATACAACCTCATTGGTATATTCAATAATAGGCGTGGCATCTGATGCCATAAAAAATTCATCTTTGCCAATGCCTACAACCAGCGGACTACCTTTTCTGGCAGCAATCAAAAGATTTGGATCTTCTTTTGACATGATAACTATTGCATACGCTCCGATTACCTGGGTAAGAGCCAGTCTTACTGCCTCCTCAAGGGTACAATCATTATTTGACTGAATATCCTCTATGAAATGAATGAGTACTTCGGTATCTGTCTCACTTGAAAATTTATGACCCTTATTAAGTAAATCTTTCTTTAATGAGCTGTAGTTCTCGATTATCCCGTTATGAATAATCGCCAATTTCTTGCTTGACGAGTAGTGTGGGTGCGCATTAACATCATTGGGCTCACCATGTGTGGCCCAGCGAGTATGGCCAATACCAATATGGCTATCCAAGTTCTTTCCTTTCAAGGCATCTTCAAGATCTGATACCTTTCCTTTTTTCTTATAAACATTTAATTCACCATTCAGCAACGCAATTCCTGCACTATCATAGCCCCGATACTCAAGGCGCTTAAGCCCTTTGATAATGACTTCAGAAGCATCGCGATGACCGACATAGGCAACTATTCCGCACATAGTTCTACATTATTTAACAGGTACTGAGTAGTAAATTCTGAGTTTGATATTGTCTTTATGGAACACTGTGCGGTGCACAGACTTTCTTGGATCCGGAGAGAGGCCTATCAAATAGAATTCCCTTAATCTTGCATCCTCATCTTCAGAGTCAGGGTCTTGACAACATTCCCAATGTATATCGTACAATTTTTTCATAAAGCTGGTTACATAAGCTGAGTACGCATTTGAAGATAGGGCAATCCTGGCTGCTGAAAAATCATCTCCAACAACTGCATATGAATTATCTATTGATGTGTATAGGTAATCGTACCCTGGCTTGTCTGACGTTACCGGTCCTAATTTGTAATTCAATAAAAACACCGAATCATCATCATCCGTTTCAGTCAGCAATCTGTTTTTGCTGTATTTGCTAACGGGTTTTAAAGCTAGGGAGGCTGGAGCCTCGGTGAAGCCTGGTGATTCTATTGCCGTAACAATCAGTTCGGCAGAGTTTAGGATGATTTCAGGAATCGTGTCTGCAAATTTGTAAAAAGAGGCGAATGAAGAGTCAATATTAATTTTTGTTGCAACCCCTGTTATTGATTGAATGTAGCGTAAATCACCAGGATCATAATCTTGATAGGTGTTTATAAGACCGCTTAACTGAGTTCCTGATCGGTCAGTGCTGACTTTTGAAAAGCCCATGACATTGCCAAAATAGAAATCCAGTTTCAATGTATCTGTGTCCGTTTTATAACGCATGGTTAACCGCGAAGACGTACTATCGGTACTATTCCTTGCAGGATTTATTCCAAAAACTTTATCCCCGCTTACAGGAACAAACGCAAAGCCCTTAAATTCTTTTTTGAAATTTTCAAACTTAGTAACTGTGCTGTCAGCATCTCTCCCGCCAATGCTACTCTTTGCCGTGTTGAAAAGCCTGAGAGCAAATTCAGAGTTTACTGCAATGGGCAAATCAATCATAATCACCGAATCGGTTTTGCCATCCTCGATTATTTGTTCAAAATCATTAGGGTTAAAATTAACTTCAACAGTAGCAACTTCATTGCCGTACGCAACTGCATCATCTGAATAGTATGTTGAATCATTTATTAATTCTTGCTCCAATTCAAAAATCTTAAAAGTTTGAACAGTTGCCTGATCAGAGGCATAGGTGTAATAGTCGTAGCGCAGATGCATAACAAGGCTATCCAGTTCTGCATCGGGGTCTATTTCCTTATCATTACTTGTGGCCGGATAATAGAACTGCGTGTATGCTTCCGCAGTAATACCTCCAAAACTGTTATCGTTGTATCTTCCAACCAATAACCTGGAGGTCTCGAATCCGAAATAATTGGTTGTCCTGATCTTGTCCAAAAGCACCACAGAACTTTCAACCGGCAGCTCCACAAACCTGACTTCTAGCTTATCATTTGGATTTTTAAAACCAAGAAGAAGAGAATCGTCATTACATGACATCAAAAACAAAGCAGCCAAAAAGAGCTGCCCTGTTCGCTTAACCCACAAGTTCATTATATAAATTAAAATAAGATTCGGTGTAGTTTTCGTCTTTACCAATTGTTTCAACTTTCTTTTCCTTCATTTTTTTGAAGAGTGTATCGAGCTTCTTGTTCTCTCCCGCCACAATCACTGCATCTGAAAACTCAACGCCCATTTTGATGAATCCCTCATAGTCGGCTGTTTTTAAATTACCCAACATTTTATCTTCTATATCCATCATCTTCACCTTCTCGAGAATGTCTTCCTTAAACTTAAATGAGAAGCTGTTGTTGTAAATGGTGAAAACTGTTTTTGCATTCTTAAACAAAGGATCATTTTTGTAAGTAGTCTTCAAATATAATGGAATGAAGCTGGTGATCCAGTCATTACAATGCACCACATCAGGCGCCCATCCTAATTTGCGCACGGTTTCAATGGCACCTTTGCAGAAGAAGATGGCACGTTCATCATTGTCTTCATAGAAATTATTTTCCTTGTCATGGAAAACAGACTTGCGATGGAAGTAATCTTCATTATCAATAAAATACACTTGCAATTTGGCATTCGGAATAGAGGCCACTTTAATAGTCAGCGGTTTTTCCTCATCTCCTACGGCAATGTTAATACCTGAGAGCCTGACAACTTCATGCAACCTGTTTTTCCTCTCATTAATAATCCCAAAGCGCGGCACCAGAATGCGGATTTCCATTCCCTTTTCCTGCATGGCTTGCGGAAGTTTGCGAACAAAGTCAGATACTTCAGAAGTTTGCAGAAAGGGGTTGATCTCGCTGGCTACATAAAGAATACGGAGTTTTGACATATCGATACGATTTTTGGAGAACGTAAAATGAAGGCACAAAAGTACAAAAAATACCCCCCATTCTCAACCTTTTATCACTTTTACCCTATCTTTGCGACCCTTCGCCAAAAGGCCAAAAAATGAACGTTTTCGAGGAAATTGCCACATTAAAGGCCTATTTGCGCGAAATAAAAGCCGCTGGAAAAGCTATTGGCCTGGTGCCAACTATGGGAGCCCTTCATAAAGGACACCTGGGACT